>WRAL01000184.1 GCA_009780285.1 Treponema sp. | reverse complement strand
GACGAGGGCCACCCATCCCGCTTTAGAGACTTGGCCGGCAGATACCGGGTTTTCGCTTCCCAGGCCGTTTCCTCGGTGGAACGCCCCCACGCGCGAATCGGTTCCGGCTCGGCGCTTTTTCATGGCGGCGCTCGCCCGGCTGCGGGGGCCTTCCAGAGCCAGGCGCTGGCCGGCCCGCTGGTGATCGAGCCGCAAAGCCCGGCCGCGCTTTTCGCCCCTAAAAAAAGCATAGGCGATTTTTCGCTGGAATTCTGGCTTCACCCCTTTGCCGTGGAAAACGGCGAGCAGATTTTGCAATGGGTTTCGGCGCGGCCAAGCGGCCCGCTGCAGGCCTCCGCCGGCGCGGACTTTCTTTTCCAGCGCATTTTGGTAACGGCGGCTATGGGCCGCCTGAACTGGTCGTTTCACAATTTTTTCAGCGCGCCGGATCGCTCGCGCAGCATGGACCTGAGCTTTTCCGGCACGACGCCGCTCGTTCCCCGTGCCTGGAGCCATCACCTTATCCGCTTTGATTCGCGCACGGGAATGCTCGAGTACCTCGTGAACGGCAAAACCGAGGCTATTGTCTACGCCACTTCGACCGGCCGCGAGCGCGGCGAGGTCTATACGCCGGTCACCGGGGAAAACGGCAGCTTCGTTCTGGGCGGAAACTTCGCCGGCATGATCGACGAGTTCGTGATCCACGGCGATCGCTCGGGCGCCGCCGCGACGCGCAGATACCAGCTTGGCGGCGGCAGGATCGAGACCGTGGCCATTGACCTTGGCGCCGGCCGCAATCAGGCGCTGCGCATCGAGGCGCAGGGCGGGCGAACCTCGGCGCGCAACCCCCGCGCCTCCAACGAGCTTGCGCGCTCCGGCGATTTTCGCTTTTCCGACGATTCGCAGATGCAGTTTTTTATCCGCGCCTCGGACAATCCCTTTGTCTGGGACAGCCCTTGGCTGCCGGTAACGCCCGGCGCGAGCATCGCCGCCGGGAGCGTCGTCGGGCGCTACGTTCAGCTTGCGGTGGATTTTTACCCTTCGGCGGACGGCGAGTCCAGCCCGTTTTTGGAAGAGCTGCGCGTGGTTTACCTGCGCGACGAGCCGCCTTTGCCGCCGAGCAACCTTGTCGCCGTGGCGCTTGACGGCGCCGTGCAACTAACCTGGCGAAACAGCCCCAATCAAAGCACGCGGGGCTATCTGATCTTTTTTGGCACGGCTGACAATGAATTTTTCGGCGCCGTTTCGGCCTACGGCCCTTCGCCCATTGATGTGGGCATGAGAAATTCGGTCGTGATCGACGGCCTTGAAAACGGCGCCCTGTATTTTTTCCGCGTTGCGGCTTACAGCTACATGCTTCCCACACACATGCTCAGTGGAAATCTCGCTCCTCACGTAGGCGATTTTTCCAACGAGGCGCGAGCGAGGCCCTTGCAGGGCAGGTAAAGATTAATCCCTCTCCACACAAAGCCTGAGCTTGCCAACTACGCGCAAGCTAGGCATAGGTTTATGCCGGCGTCCAAATCCATGAATTGCGCCCGGTATTTTTTGTAATGCGTATTTTGAAAAAAAGGAGGAACATTGTTATGAACGATTCGGAAAAAAGCGCGCCTAAGCCAAAAAACATCCTGAAGTTTGTCGGCATCTCGCTTGTGGGGATTTTTTTGTTTCTGGCGCCCATACCGGACGGATCCGGCGCCTTTAACATTCCGCTGGGCATCGCGATTGACTGGGTAAACGACAACATTTTCACCGCGGCCACCGTAGCGGTCGGCACGGGATCGCCTGAGGCCATAGGCGGCGCCGGCAATCTGCACATACACCATTTGATTGGCCTTATCGCCATTACCATTTCGCTTTTGGGAACGATCCTGGTCTACACGGTCAAGCCAAAATTCATCATGAACAACGAGACTGCGCGAACGATTTTTAAATGTTCCCCAGTTTACTTTGTCACGAAGATCGTAGCCTTTGTGTTTATCTGGATGATCTTCCTGAATATCGGCCCGGACTTTATCATCGCCAGTTATACAGGCGACGTGATTATCGGCCTTGTCGCCGCGCTGGTAACGATTTTTATCTTCCTGGTGCCGGCCATGCCGCTGATCACGGATTTTGGCCTGATGGAATTTATCGGGATTTTGATTCGAAAGGCCGTTCGCGTTCTGTTCACCCTGCCCGGCCGCGCTTCCGTCGATCTTATGGCCTCTTGGTTCGGCTCTTCGGTCGCCTCGGTGATCATCACGCGGGGCCAGCACGAGCGCGGGTATTACACCGGGCGCGAGGCGGCAAGCATCGCCGTCAATTTTTCGTTCGTCTCGTTGCCCTTTACCTTTGTCGTGGTGAGGACCATCGGCCTTTACGAACATTTCTTTCTCTTTTTAGGCGCGGTCTACGCGATCTGCCTGATCCTGGCGATTGTCATGCCGCGCCTTCCGCCGCTTAGCCGGCTTCCGGATGAGTATCTTGAGGGCGTGGGGAAGCAGATCAACGAGGACGTGCCTCTGGACATGAGCACTGCGCAGTGGGCCGTCGCCTCGGCCTATAGCCAGGCGAGCAAGACCACGGCAAAGGGAATCGCCAGAGGCGCCGCGAAAAATTATTTTGGCATTTTTATGGATCTGCTGCCGACCGTAATGGCCTGGGGAACCTTGGGCGTGATATTGGTTGAGTTTACGCCGATTTTTAACTGGATCGGCTATCCTTTCGGACTTCTTATGGAGCTGATGCGCGTGCCAGAGGCGATGGCCTTCGCGCATATCACCGTGGTCGGCTTTATCGACATGTTCCTTCCGGCGCTTATGCTTGGCGGGGCGCCTTTGCAGACGCAGTTTATTCTTGGCGTTCTTTCCATCGTTCAGATTATTTATCTGGCGGAAACCGGCGTTCTGATCATCAAGTCGAAAATGCCTCTTAATATCGGCCATCTCGCGATCATCTTTGCCATGAGGACGCTCATCGCGCTTCCGCTTATCGTTTTGTTCGCGCGGATTTTCTTCAGGGCCTAGTGTTCCGGAATATTCGGTTTGCAAAATCGCAACGTTCGGTAATTCCTTGCTTGGCAAGGAATTACCTCAACCTGCATACCGTCATTTGAATATTCCGGAACACTAGCGCTCAGGGCCAATCCGCCGGAGGCGGATTGGCCCTATACTGCTTCTAAAAACTATCCCAACTTCCTCGCTTCGGTCACGCCTAAAAAAATGATTGCGTTTCCGGCGCGTTCGGTTTATTATTTATAGACGGGGCGCCGCCCCGATTTGAGCTTTTCGAGGAGGATTTATGGCGTTTAATTTGAGGGGCAGGCATTTTCTCAAGCTGCTTGATTTCAGCGCGGACGAGATTCGCTACTTGCTACAGTTGTCGAGGCGGTTCAAGGAGCTGAAGATGACCGGCGTTCCGCATCGCTATCTTGAGGGCAAGAATATTGTCCTGCTTTTTGAAAAAGCCTCGACGCGCACTCGCTGCGCTTTTGAGGTAGCCGGCATGGATTTGGGCATGGGCGTAACGTATCTGGACCCGGCCGGATCGCAGATGGGCGCCAAGGAATCCATCGAGGACACGGCGCGGGTTTTGGGCCGGATGTACGACGGCATCGAATACCGGGGCTTTGCGCAGGACATCGTGGAAACGCTGGCGGCGAACGCCGGCGTTCCGGTTTGGAACGGCCTTACCAACGAGTTTCATCCCACGCAAATGCTCGCCGACATTCTTACGGTCGAGGAAAATTTCCCCGACGGCGCCAGGGGCAAAAAGCTCGTGTACATGGGCGACGCGCGCAACAACGTGGCGAACTCGCTTATGGTTATTTGCGCGAAGCTGGGAATGCGCTTCGCCGCCTGCGCGCCGGCGGATCTTCTGCCCGAACCCGCGCTCGTGGAAACCTGCAAAAAAATTGCCGGGGAAACCGGCGGGGAAATTACGCTTTCAAGCGACGTTCGCGAGGCTTGCTCCGGCGCGCACGTTATTTACACCGACGTTTGGGTTTCGATGGGCGAGCCGGCGGAGCTTTGGGAAAAGCGCATAAAGCTGCTGCAGCCTTATCGCGTGGACAAAAAAGCGATGGGCTTTGCGGCGCCGGACGCGATTTTCCTCCATTGTCTGCCGGCCTTTCACGACACGAAGACAAAGATCGGCGCGGAGATCGCGCAGAAGTTTGGGATTACCGAAATGGAAGTTTCCAACGAGGTGTTCGAGTCGGCACGGTCTAAGGTTTTTGATCAGGCCGAAAACCGCATGCACACAATTAAAGCGGTTATTTACGCGACGCTTTGTTAGGCCGGAGGGATCATGCCGTATAAAAAAGGCGAGGGAAAAAACGTGGTG
>WRAL01000183.1 GCA_009780285.1 Treponema sp. | reverse complement strand
TTCGCCCGTTCTCCGTGGTTGGTCAATCTGCCTACGGCAGATTGACTCGGAGTTTTGGCGTTGCCAAAACTCCAGGGGTGGGTTAATGAAGAATCAAGGCCGGGTTTTTGATCCCCGGTCAGCCTAAGGTTAAACTGAGGATTGCTGCCGCCAGCCTCCATCCGGCGCCTCTCGCGGCGTTGTGGTACAATCGCGCATGAAAACAACCGAAACGCTTGAAAAAATTCGCGCGGCCGACAGGGAACAATGCCGGCTTGGAAAAATTGGCGCCGCCCTTCACTGGGACATGGAAACCTACATGCCGCCGGAGGGCGTTCACGAGCGGGCGGAGCAGCTGGCTCTTCTGGAGAGCCTCGCGCACGCGAAGCTGACGGCGCCGGAAATGGGGCGCTGGCTTTCCGAGCTTGGATCCAGCTGGGAAAACCCGGCCGGGGACGAAAGCCTTGCGGCCAGGGACAGGGATCTGCTGCGCGCGATCCGCCGCGCCTACGACAGGGCCGTAAAGCTGCCGGCGGATTTTGTAAGCGAATCGGCTAAGGCGCGAGGGCTTTCGCAGCCGGCCTGGGCGCAGGCGCGCAAGGACAACGATTTCGCCGCATTTCTGCCGCACCTGAAAATAATGATAGAGAACGCGCGCAAGACCGCGCAGTACTGGGGCTTCGGCTCCGGCGGGAAAACCCTTTACGACGGCCTTATCGACATTTACGAGCCGGGGATGACCGTGGCGACGATAACGCCATTGTTCGCGGTTTTGCGGGACAGGCTTTCCGCGCTGGTCAAGGAAATCGGCAGGCGCGAGCCGCCGGACGCCTCGTTCTTCGCGCGCGATTTTCCCGTGGAAAAGCAGCGGGAATTCGCCGGCAAGCTGCTTGAGCATATCGGCTTTGAGACAGGGCGCGGGAGGCTCGACTCAAGCGCGCATCCTTTCGCCACAAGCCTTGGCCCCAACGACGTGCGCATAACGACGCGCTATTTCGCCGACAACTTTCTTTCCGGCGTTTTTTCCATTATTCACGAGTCCGGCCACGCGATGTACGAGATGGGATTTCCGGCCGAGCTTCACGGCACCTCGCTTGCCGAGGCCGCGTCGATGGGCATCCACGAGTCGCAGTCGCGGCTTTGGGAAAACGTGGTCGGCCGGAGCCTTCCCTTCCTCGAGGGCTTTTTCCCAAAAATGAAGGCCTTTTTCCCGGAACAGTTTGGCGGCGTTGGTCTGCCCGCGCTTTACCGCGCCGTAAACCAGGTAAAGCCCTCGCTGATTCGCGTCGATGCCGACGAGGTAAGCTACGGCCTGCACGTGATCCTGCGCTTCGAGCTTGAGCAGGCCCTGATCTCCGGCGAGCTTGCGCCGGAAAAGCTTCCGGCCGTCTGGCGCGAGAAAACCAAGGAATATTTCGGAATAGACGTGGATCCGGCAGGCCCGCGCAGCGACGCGGACGGCGTCCTCCAGGACATTCACTGGTCGATGGGCGCCTTCGGATATTTTCCCAGCTACGTTCTTGGCAACCTTTACGGCCTGCATTTCTGGAACAAGATCCGGCGCGACATTCCGGAGGTGGACGCGCACATAGCCGCCGGCGATTTTTCCGCGCTGAAGGCTTGGCTGGGGGAAAACGTTCACGCGCATGGCTGTCGGCTTGAGCCGGCGCAGCTGCTGGAAAAAGCGACCGGGGAAAAGCTGCGGACCGAGCCTTTCCTCCAGTACATCGAGGAGAAGTACAAGGACATGTGATCGGCGCGCCGCGCCCGGAGCGAGTTCCCGGGCGCGGCCCTTGCGTTAGCGCACCTTAAAGCGCGAGACCTCGGTCACGAGCGTTTCGATATAGCCTCGGTTTTTCAGGCTTAGGTCGTTGACAAGGGCCATCGCCGTGTTGATCCCTTCAGCGCCCTGCGACATTTCATTTACCCCGGTCGCGATTTCCACTGTAGCCCTTTCCAGTGACGCCGCTTCGGCAAGCACGTCTTTCGCGCCTACAAGCATCACGCCGGCAACGCTCTTTACCTTTTGCGTCGTTTCGTTTACGCCGCCTAGCGCGTCCATAATCTGACGGCTCCCGTCGTTTTGTTCCTCCATCGCGCGCCGAATGCTTTCCTCCTGCTCCGCGACGGTTTTTACGCGGGTTTCGATCTCCTCAAAGTTTTTAAGAACCTTGTCCGTGGAGGAGGTTATTTTATCAAAGGACTTTTTAATTTTCTTTAGGACATTGCCAACCATTTGGGACTGCGCGGTTGAGCTTTCCGCCAGCTTTCGGATTTCCCCGGCGACTACGGCGAAGCCCCTTCCCGATTCGCCGGCATGAGCGGCCTCGATCGCCGCGTTCATCGAAAGCAGGTTTGTCTGGCCCGCGATATTTTCCATGACGGAGTTTATTTCCAAAAGCCCCTCGGATTCCCGCGCGATCTCGCGAATATCCGAAACAACGTTCAAAAGCCCGGTGCGCCCGACCTCGGACGCGCCCGTGAGCTCCTGAACGCTTTCGCTGTTTTTAACCAGTGTCTGCGTAACCGAATTAACATTGGCCAGCAGTTGTTCAATGGATGATGACGAGCGCAAAATATCGGCTGCCTGTCTCTCCACATGATCGTTTAGGAGGTTGATGTTCAAAGTGATGCTTTCCATCGTCGCGTTGGTTTCGGTAACGCTTGCGCTCTGGCTGACGATCCGGTCTTTGATGCTGACGATGTTGGAATAGATATCGTTCATCGCCTCCTTTGTCTGCGTCATTCCGCTGGCAAGCTGCGTTCCGTTATCCGACAGCGCCCTGGCGTTGCCCAGGATGCGAATTATCATTCCCCGGATTTTTTTAGTGGTCTCATTGAAATAGTGCGACATTTTGGATATTTCGTCGTTGCCGGCTTCCGGGATAACGCCGGTAAGATCGCCTTCCCCGTGGGAAATATCTTTAAGGGTGTTGGCAACCTTGCCGATATGCTTGCTCATTCTTAGAATCACCACGGATACCCCGGCGCCAAGCAAGGCCGTGACCAATGCGCCGACGATCAGGTTTGTCCGTCCAAGCCGGCGCGTGGCCGTGTAAAAATCCTCGGCCGGGCATACAATGACGGAAGACCAGTCGGTAAATTTGCCGCGCTTCGCGAAAATAACGGATATGGCGCCGTCAATCTCCGCCTCAAACATCCCGAGATCGCGCATGTTCCAAATGCGTTCCAGTATCTCGTCGGGAAGGGATTCGCCCAGCCTCTCCGGGTTGCGGTGACCGATCAAAGTGCCGTCGCCGCCGACGACCATCGCATATCCGCGATTTCCGTGCAGGGAGGACGGCATTACGTAGCGTTCGTTGACCTCCTCGACATTGATTGAAGTCATCGCGACGCCGATTATGGCGCGGTCCGGCCCTCGAATGGGAGTTGACGCAAAGAGCGAAAGTTTCCCGGTCTGACGGCTCAATTCCGCCTCGGAGATAAAATGCCGGCCGGCCATGCTGGCCTGAAAGTATTCGCGGTCGGCTCTGTCTCCGCCGGAGCTTCCGGAGGTGCTGGCGACTATAATTCCGTCTGTGTTCAAGATTACGATGCTGTTGTACAAACCAAAGTGCTCGGCCATAGTCTTCAAGTACTGCTCGATCTCGTCCTGCGAGCCATCGTCTTGCAATAGATGAATGACGCTGGGCGAGGCGATAAGCGTTAAGAGATCGACCTCGGACTTTGAAAGCACAAGATCGATGGCCTCGCGCAGGCTGCCCGCTGAACGCAGTCCGTCGCCTTCAATGGCCCCCGCGATGATGCCCGAGGCCACGCGATACCCAACAATGCCTGTGATCAGGCTGCCCAAAATAATGGCGCACAAAGTCGGCGCCATTAGCTTCATATAGACCGTTTTCAATTGTTCCTCCGTTCCTATTTACGCTTGCGACGGCATCTGCCGTTAGAGTCTTGTTATCAGCACATGGTCGTCGAAGGCCTTAAGTCCTATCATTTTAACCGAAAAAATGAAATCGCTTCCCTGCCTGCTTTCCATGCCTAAGCTCCTTTATTTCACCCAAATGCAAACACACTGTAGACTGTACATGCCAGGATTGGGCCAGTCAACATGATAAGTGTCGCTCGTCAAATATTGTCCTACGTTTACAACACAATAAACGTTGTAAATACAATATTGCAGGAATGGGCTGCGTGGTTCCTCCATCGCCATTCCGCCTTGCATAGGCGGGAGACTATACGCTATGGGTTTGATTTCTTATAAAATGCGATGGGCGCTTGACCAAAATATGAAAACCGGAAATATGAAAGCAGACAACGCTGTGAAGGAGATAAAGATACTTAGAGCCGATCGGCCGGTTCCCTTGGCGGTG
>WRAL01000182.1 GCA_009780285.1 Treponema sp. | reverse complement strand
GGCCGGCCTTATCCGCCGGCGCGGTAAAGTCCAGCGGAAGCGCGATAGCAAGCCGGGCCTGCCTTTGCGCGCCTTGCCAAAGCGGCTCGGCGGCCAATAGCGGCGCGACGGGCCTTACCGTGGCGAAATTATCGAAGGCCCAGGTCAAAAGCGCCTCGCCGTCGCGCGCGCGGTCCTCGGCCGTCGGCGCGCCGAGGATCACGGCTATAAAGCGCGTGCCGTTTCTTTCGGCCGTCAGCGCGATGTTGTAGCCGGAGGCCGGAATGTAGCCGGTTTTTAGGCCGTCGGCGCCTGGAAAGGTCCACAAAAGCGGGTTGTTATTGGTCTGGCGTATAGTGCCGGGGCTTGCGCGCCGCGCCTCCGTCGCGTTTCGCTCGAGGGGGTAGGAAAATTCCTGCATCGAATGAAAGCGCGCCAGGCTTTCCGGGTGCGCGCCCAGGTAGGCGCGGGAAAAGGCGGCGAACTCCGCCGCAGTGGTAACGTTAAGATCGGAAATGCCGGCCGGCTCGACAAAGCGCGTGCGGGAAAGGCCCATCCTTCGCGCCTCGCGCGTCATGGCGGCGGAAAATTCCTGGACGGAAGGCGCGAAGCGAAGCGCCACCGCGACGGCGGCGTCGTTCCCGGAAGGAACGGCAAGGCCGGCGAGAAGCTCGCCAAGGGTTACGCGCTGGCCAGGCTCCAGGAACATCAGGCTGGAAAAAGGCGGCTGGCTTTGCGCCCAGCTTTCCACGCCGATGGGAACGATCTCTTCCAGCGAGGCGCGGCCGGCGGCGATCTCGGCCTGCGCGATTCTCATCGTCATTAGTTTTGTAAGCGAGGCCGGGGGAATCTCGTCGTCGTGGTTTTTCGCGAAGAGCGCCGTTCCCGTGGCCGCGTCTATCAAAACCGCCGCGCGCGCGCTGATCTCAGGCGCTCCGGCCATACGCGGCGCGAGGCGCTCCCCGGTTCCCATGACGATCCCCGGCGCGATCTCCCGCGCCCAAAGGCTTGCGCCTGAAATCAGGGAAAGCGCGAGACAGGAAAGAAGCCCGGCGGCGCGAGGGACTCTCGCGCGGCTCAAAGCCCGGAGCGCCCCGCGGCGCGGGGAAAGGGAATCACGTCCCGGATGTTCGCCACGCCGGTCGCGTACATAATAAAGCGCTCGAAGCCAAGGCCGAAGCCGGAATGGGGCACGGTTCCGTAGCGACGCAGGTCCAGGTACCAGGAATAGGCCGGGATGTCCATGCCAAGCTCGACCATGCGCGCGCAGAGCTTGCCAAGGTCCTCCTCGCGCTGGGAGCCGCCGATTATCTCGCCGATTTTCGGCACGAGAACGTCCATGGCGCGGACGGTTTTGCCGTCGTCGTTTTGCTTCATGTAAAAGGCCTTGATGTCCCTGGGATAGTCCGTGATGATAGCCGGCCCTTGGAAAACCTTTTCGGTCAAAAACTTTTCGTGCTCGCTTTGAAGGTCGGCGCCCCAGCGCGGCTGGAACTCGAAGCCGGCGCCTCCAGCGGCGGCCTTTTCAAGCTCGCGCACCGCGTCGGTGTAGGTGGCGCGCGCGAACTTCGCCCCGGCCACGGATTCAAGCGTTTTAACCAGGCCCTTTTCCAGGCGCTCGTCGAAAAAGGCCAGGTCCTCGGCGCAGTCGTCCAGGGCCGCGCGAAGAAGGGCCTTGATAAAGCCCTCGGCGATTTCCATGTTGTCTTCCAGGCTTGCGAAGGCGATTTCCGGCTCTATCATCCAGAATTCGGCCAGGTGCCGGCTTGTGTTGGAATTTTCGGCGCGGAAGGTCGGGCCGAAGGTGTACACGCGGGAAAGCGCGCTGGCCATCGCCTCGGCCTCAAGCTGTCCGGTTACGGCGAGGAATGCCTTGCTGCCGAAAAAGTCGCGCGAATAGTCGCCGCCGGCCTTTACGCCCGCATCGAGGTCGAGCGTGGTGACCTGAAAGAGGTTTCCCGCGCCTTCCCCGTCGGCATGGGTGATAATAGGGGTGTTGACGTAGACAAAGCCCAGATCGGAAAAATACTTGTGAACGGCCAGCGCGAGCCGGCTGCGAACGCGCGACACGGCGCCGAAGACGTTGGAGCGCGGGCGCAGGTGGGCGATCTCGCGCAAAAATTCCACCGAGTGGCGTTTTTTCTGAAGGGGGTAGGGCGCGGCGCCCAGGTATTCCGGCTGGGCCTCGCGGCCTTCCGCCGGCGCGTCGCCGTAAACCTCGATGTCCGTCGCGGCTATTTCCACCGGCTGGCCGGCGGCCGGGCTGGGCACGAGCCGGCCGGAAACGCGCGCCGAGGCGCCGGTTCCCAGCGAGGCCAGCGCCTCCAGCGCTTGCGCCGAAACGCCGGTTCTGTCGAAGGCGCACTGAACGCCGGAAAAGCACGAGCCGTCGTTAAGCTCGACGAAGATAATATTCTTGGTTTCCCGCTTCGTCCTAACCCAGCCCTTCGCCTCGACCTCGCGCGAATCCGGCTGCAACGCGAGTATTTCACGAATAAGTTTTGACAACATGGCCGAGGATAGCGCGCTTTGGCGGTTAGTGGCTAGGGGCTGGCAACTTCGCCTGCG
Source organism: Treponema sp. (assembly GCA_009780285.1). GTDB lineage: Bacteria > Spirochaetota > Spirochaetia > Treponematales > Breznakiellaceae > WQXQ01. The sequence goes on along the minus strand of WRAL01000182.1, from coordinate 1,767 downwards.
GCGGAGTTGCTCCGAAGTTTTGGCTGCGCCAAAACTTCGGGCCGCTGGATGATGGCCCTTCGTTCCAGGCGCGCGGCTTGTGTTTTCGGCCAATCCGTGCCTGACGATTCCCAGCCGTATCGAGGAGCCCGAGGGCGACGCGGCAATCCATTGCCGCATTGGCCTGGCTCGTATGCGCCGCGGCTGATTTTAGCCACGGCGCCGCCCCATTCGCCGGGCTTTCGGCCCGCGCGCGGCGCGGGCAAAGGAGTTGACAAGAAATCATGCCAATGATACAATAAAAGAAGGTCGGGCGCTTGTTTTCTGAAATTGGAGCAGGCGCATAACAAAAACCGCGCGACCGGAGCGGCGAGCCAACGTGGTTGGCGGCGGCGGAAATGGCGGCGATAGCCATAGCGCCTACAAGGGACAGGGATCAACGGCAAACCCGCCTATAACGTAACCTGATAATTGGCGGTTTTGCCGGAGCATCCTTGGAGTCTTCTTCTTCAAGGATGCCCCTTCGCTCATACCCGATCTTTTGGGAGCGAAAAATGAAACGAACCATCCCCGCGCTGGCCGTTACCGCGGCCCTCCTTCTTTTTTCCTGCGCGAAGGGCGCGACCGACGATACTATCGACATAAGCGGCGTGGAAATGCCGGCGCTCCTGCTCGATATAGTCAGCGCGAATCGCGCGAGCGTCTTCGCGCCCCTTGCCCCGGATTTTTGGGAAGTCGCCGCGGGCCTTTTAACAAGCGACTTTAATCCCGGCGAGGATCTGCGTATAGCCGCCGCCGTAAGGGCGCTTGCCGGCAGCCACAGAGCGTGGTACGGCCTCAGCGAATACCCCTCCGGCGTTCCCGTAGGAACAATCGCGCGCGCCGAGGCCGCCTCGGATATTAATCATTTCTTTGACATATTGCGCTATGGTTACGCCGGCTACGGCTATTTCGGCGGCGACGCTGTTTTTCATCCCCTGCGCGAGGCGATGCATAAGCGGCTTGCCGAAATGGAAGACACAATCACTGTCGATGCTTTGCTGGAAATTCTCGCGCATCCGTTGCGGGAAATTATTTTTGACAATCATTTTGGGATTCACGCCTTTTCTTTTAACGCGCCGCCTCAATCGGCCTTTTTGAACGACGATTTTATCGTGCGCGCCGCGGAGGATGGATACGAGATGACGATTTACGGCGCCCTTCACAAAATTATTGAAATAACCTACGCCACCGGCGAGCCGGCGGACGAGCCGGCGGATTGCATAGTCCCCACAATCACGAAGGATGGGGAAATTGCCTACGCCTTTGGCCTTCTTTCCCGGACGGCAAGCTACTGGAGGGAACTTTCCTCGGTAAGCATTACCGTCCTTCTGGAAAACAGGGCCACCGGCGCGACTATTTCGCATGACCTTGCGCTCAATAAAGTGAACACCCCTTGGCGCTACGATCCGCGCCCGGTCGAGGAAAGGCCGCTTATCGAGGAGCGAAACGTTAGGGGCATTGCCGTTCTTGAAAACAGAAGCATGTCGGGCGTTTGGGCCGACGCGCGGGAAATGTACGAGGAACACCGCAATTTTTTCAGAGTCGGGGAAAACGCGCGGGGCAAACCGGCCTTAATTATCGACATGAGGTGGAACTACGGCGGATTGAGCCTGCTGGGGCTGGAGTGGGTCAGGGGCTTTTCCGGCCGGCCGCCTGCGGCGCAGGGCCTTGTAGCCTTCGCGCTCGCCACTCATACGCATGAGGCGCTGTCGGAGGGTTCCTCTCCACCCGGCGAGGCCAACGACT
>WRAL01000181.1 GCA_009780285.1 Treponema sp. | reverse complement strand
ACGGAGAGAGCGTCGTCGTTGAGGTGCCCGGCCCGGGCGAATACCATCTTATGGCCGTGGACGAGGACGGCGACTTTTACTTTATCTTGGACCCGCCGGTCGCCGCGGGGAGCAGCGCTGAGATCGCTTTCGCCAACCTGTATTGGGAGCGCCTGTGGCCACCTTCCCTTGATCCGCAGCCCGGCCTGCCTCGGATCGTCGTCGTCAACGAAACGGGCGTTATTTTCTTCAACCTTCTTTTAAAGCCTTCCCTGTACACGCTGTGGAGCTCCAACCTTTTGTGGGGCCGGGGCCCCCTTCAAAACAGGCTGGAGCTAGGCGTAACGTTGCCGTTCGATTATGATTCCCGCCGGTACGACATACTGTTGATTGGCACTGACGGCGCTTCCTACGTCAAACGCCTCGTCTCCCTGAGCGACGGAGACCGCGTCGTTTTTACCCCGGACGACATCGATATCGATATCGATATCGATATCGATATCTTCCGCTAGCGCGGCGCGAATTACCGCCGGAAAGCCTCGTGCCAGACATTGGTCATGAACTCGAAGCGCAGTACGCCGCCCTCGCTTTCGCGGTCGAATCGCTCGTCCGCCTCGGCGATATGCGCGGCGTAATTCGGATCGGCCGGCAGCGGATCGCCTGAATGCGAGGACATGTACCTGCGCCAGCTTTCCCGGGTAAAAACCATAACGTTTGGAAATTCGCGGAAGGTCGGGCCGTCGAAAAAATCGGCGGCGGCCTGCCTGCCGCGCCCGCTGCCCGACATCTCGTTGTACACGGCTATCGTCGGGGCGCCGGCTTTTCCTATCCGCAGGCACTCGGCGCGGAACGCGTCCTTGTCGAACCAGTGCAGGGCCTGGGCGCAGACAATCGCGTCCACGCTGCCGTCCTCAAGGCCCGTGGCCTCGGCGCTGCCGCAAAGGACGCGGGCGTTTTCGAAGGGGGCCAGCGTAGCGGCCAGGCGCGCCCTCATGTCGGCGTTCGGCTCGACGGCGCTCAGGGCGAAGGCGCCCCCGGCCAATAGCGCGGAGAACTTCCCCGTGCCGGCGCCCACCTCGGCAAGCGCCGCGCCGGGGGGAACCAGGCTTCTGATATAGTCGAGGACGGCCGCCGGATATCCCGGCCGTCCAAGATCGTAGGATTCCGCCCTGCCGGTAAAAAGTTCCGTGTTCATCGCGCCCCCTTTTTTCGATTGTATTAGGAGGGTACATACCCCGCCCTTTAAGGCGTAAAAAGGGTATGTACCCTCCGAAAATCACCTTACCAAAACAACATACCCCGCCATTCATGCGGGGTATGTTGATTATGGCGGCGCGAGGCGGAAAGAGCAAGCCGGCCGGAGCGGGAAAGCGATTTTCAGCCAAATTGAATATTTTTTAACCACGGAGGACACGGAGTTACACGGAGGAAAGAGAGGAACGGTTCCTTCAATCTGGCTTTAAGCGGATAATTTTGACTCCGGAAACGTCATTGAAACCGTGGCTCACATAGGGATTGAAACTCCGTGTACTCCGTGTACTCCGTGGTTGATTCTTCATTCAGCCACCCCTCGAGTTTTGGCAACGCCAAAACTCCGAGGCAATCTGCCGTAGGCAGATTGCCCAACCACGGAGTACACGGAGTTACACGGAGGAAGAAGGGGCATGAGTGCGCCGCTCCGTGGAAACCGTCGATGAACGCGCGTATTTGAAACTCCGTGTAACTCCGTGCCCTCCATGGTTGATTCTTCTTCCAAAATTGACTTCCCCGCCGGCCGTCCCAAAGCGCTTCTTTCAGGGGGGCCTTTCCGGTACAATGCGCCATGGACGTTCTAACGATGGGTGACGAGCGGCTAAGGGAAAAGGCCGCTCCCATACCTATAGAAGATATCAAGGGCAATTTGGCGCATTGGGCGAAGGTGGCGCTGGCGATGTTCGGCGCGCTGGAAGAGCACAAGGGAATCGGGCTGGCCGGGCCGCAGGTGGGCATAGCGCAGAGGATTTTTATCACGAACGTGGACGGGGACGAGCCGCGCGTGTTCATCAATCCATCGGTAATCGAGACCTCGCAGGCCACGGCGAAGGCCGAGGAAGGCTGCCTTTCGATTCCGCGCGTCTGGGCCGACGTGGAACGGCCGAAATCGGTAAAGATGCAGGCCTGGAACGAAAAGGGGCGATCCTTCACGATAGAGGCCACCGGGCTTTTGGCGCGGGTTTTGCTTCACGAATACGATCATCTCGAGGGCGTTCTTTTCGTGGACCGGCTTCCGGCCTTGAAGCGCGAGAGGATCGTCGAAAAGTTCGCGAAAAGGACGAAGGCGAAAACCGAAAACGAGAGCGCGGGGTGAGGATTCTGTTCGCCGCGAGCGCGGGGATCGCGGCTCCGGCGCTTCGGGCCCTGGCGCGGCTTTGCGAAAGCGACTCCCGCTTCGAGCTTGCCGCTCTTCTTACAAACCCGGACAGCCCGCGCGGACGCGCCGGAGCGCCGGAGCCCACGGACTGCGCGCGGGCCTTCGCCGAGCTGGGAAGCGCCGCCCCGATTCTCAAGCCGGAAAGGCTCGGCGCCGAGGCTCGGGACGCGATAGCCGCGCTAAGGCCGGACATTCTGGCCTCCTTCGCCTACGGAAAAATCTTCGGGCCAAAGTTCCTCGCGCTCTTTCCCCTGGGCGGCGTCAACGCGCATCCCAGCCTTCTGCCCAAATACCGAGGCCCCTCGCCCATTCCGGCGGCGATTCTGGGCATGGAGCGCGAGACCGGCGTTTCCATCCAGCGCATCGCGCGGGACGTGGATTCCGGCGACCTTCTTTTGCAGGAAAAAATTCCCCTGGACGGCGGCGAGACGACCGAAAGCCTGAGCCTAAAGGCCGGGGAAATGGCCGCGCGCTTGATGACGGCGGCCCTGCGCGGCCTTGCCGACGGCTCGCTTCAGGGCGCGCCGCAAAGCCACGGCGAGGCGACCTTCTGCGGGCTCATCGAAAAGTCCGAGGGGCTTATAGACTGGAGCCTGGGCGCGCGGGAAATCGAGGCGCGCGCACGGGCCTTCACGCCCTGGCCGCTTTGCTGGACCATGCACTCCGGCCGGCAGCTTTTTATGCTGGAGGCGCGGGCCGTCGCGGCCGACAGCGCCGGCGTTCCCGGGGAGGTCTTGGGCAAAGACGAAAAAGCCGGTATACTGATCGGGACGGGGAACGGCGCGCTGGCGGTAAGCCGGCTGCAGTACCAGGCGAAAAAGGCGCTCGGATGGAAGGACTTTCTTAACGGCGCGCGAAATTTTATCGGCGAAAGGCTGGGGTAAGTCATGCTATCTGCGAAAAAAGACGCCACGGGCGCAGGCAATACGAGAGTTTTCATGTTTTTTGTTTTCGGCTTTTGGGCGGTGGCCGCGATCGCCGCGCTGGTCATACTTTTCGTCGTTCCGCTTAGGGGCGAGGAAAGGGTGATGGTGCCCAACGTCGAGGGCATGACGCTTGCCGAGGCGGTCATGGCGCTGCAGGCGAGGGACCTCAACAGCCGGGTGCAGATGCGCCATTCGCAGTCGCCGCAGGACATGGGCTCGATCATCGAGCAGGATCCGCCGGCCGGCGCGATGGTGCGGGAAGGAAGGGGCGTTCAGCTGGTCGTCAGCCTTGGGGTCGTCATCGATCGCATGGACAATTTCGTCGGCAGGAACATCGACAACGTGCGCATGGATCTGCAGGCCTTCGCCGCCGTCTCAAGCGGCGCCCTTTTTACCATCGCCGAGCCGGTGATGCTCGACTATTCCCCGGAGCCGCCCGGAACGATCATTCAGCAGCGCCCGGAGCCGGGCTTCGGGATAACCGGCCCCACCCGCGTCGAATTCGTCGTCAGCCTGGGGCCGCGCCAGGCCACGATATCCATGCCGCAGCTTACCGGCCTTTCGATTTCCGAGGCCCTTCAGTGGCTGGGCGAGGCCGGCATCGCCTTTGAATTTTTCACGCGCCACCTCTGGGACGGCGAGGACGGCGAGACCGTGGTTCAGCAGACGCCGGCCGCCGGATCGATAGTGACCCTGGACTCGCGCCTGGTCCTTACGGCCTCCGCGCCGGAAGCCCTTTCGGAAGGCGAGGTTTTCGGCCTTTTCAGCCACACCCTGGCGCCCAACCCCTTCCCCCTGCCGGTGCGCCTTGAGGCCCTGCTTCCATCGGGGCAGGTAAGGCCGCTTTTCAGCGGGGATTCCTCGGGCGGCCTCATCACCATTCCCTATCGCCTGCCGTCCGAAAGCACGCTTATCCTTTCGATGATGGACAGGATCGTTCACCGGGAAACCGTGCGCTAGGGTTCCGGAATATTCGGTTTGCTAAATCGCAACGTTCGGTAATT
>WRAL01000180.1 GCA_009780285.1 Treponema sp. | reverse complement strand
CGTAAGCGGCAATGGGAGTGATGCCGGGAAGGAGTTCCCTCGGATCCGAGCCAAGCTCGCCCGGCTCGAAGGTAAGGGCGCGATCGCCGTAGGCGGCCAGGACGGAAATCGCGTTCTGGTTCGGCTTTTCCGCCGTGAAATAGTCAAATTCCTTCTTTGAAAGGCGTACCTTCGCGTTCGCAAAGGCCGGCTTCCCCTCGCGCAAAAGACCGGCAAAATGATCGCCGTGCAGGTGCGTGATAAGCGCCTCGTCGATCCGCTCCGGCTCCACGCCGACCTTCCGTATTTTTTCGAATATAGGCTCCGGCGGCTGGCCCGTGCCCACATCGACAAGAACATTAAGATCGCCGCCCGGCGCGCCGTGGGTTCGTACAAGAAAGGCGTTGACGCTGCGCTTAAAGCCTTCCGCTGGTATCAGCTTTTTCAAAAGCCCTTCGTCCGCGCCGACCAAAATCTCGGCGCTGCCCGGCCCTTCGGACTCCACCATAACGAAAACCTCGAAGCGCCCAACCTTGTAGGAAAAAATACCGTCCTTTTGCATAATTGTCCTCCTTTAAAACATTGGACTTGTTCGACAACTCGGTTAGTTTCCGAACAACTCTATTATAACACGCCCAAACATTCAACGCAATGCCGATTTAAACGCCTTTACAATTCTACTTACAAAGGATATCGCCAGCGCCAGGGTAAGGGCGTAAACGACGACGGCCATTGTGGTCTTGTAATCGCCAAGGATAAAGCGAAAGACAAAAATCCCCGGGAGCAGCATCACGGCGATTATGCCTGCCTTTCCAATCTTGTCAAAAACGGCGCCGTTCCCGCCGCGTCGCAGTATCCTTGACGTGATAGCGAACTCGACAAGCTTTACGACAAGCGCAATAACAAACCAAAAAGGAACTACGTTAAAATAGGCGAATACCGCCATGGAAAAAATAACATAGATTGCGTCGGCAATTATATCCAGCCTTGCTCCGAGGCTCGAAACGCAGTCAAATTTCCTCGCCAAAAAGCCGTCGAGAATGTCTGTCGCGATTATGGCAAAAAATAAAATCACGACAAGAATATTTTCAACGCTTTGGAGCGAAAGCGCGTCGTAAAGAAGGATGGCAAAAAGGAGGGCGAGCGCCATCCGGCAAAGGGACAAGGCGTTTGGAACGCGCTCGCGCGAAAACCGTCCAGCTTTCATCGGGGACATTTTGCCACGCTCCCGGTTTGCCGTCAAGCGCCAGGCGAAAGCGTGCGAGGGTGGACGGCCGGCGTATTTTGCCCTACAATGGACTTGTTCGACGACTCGGTTAGTTGTCGAAGCGGAGGTTGTTCGGAAACTGAAGTTTCCGAACAACTCAAATAAATCGGGCGATTTTAAAACCCAAGGAGGCATAGATGACGGACGCGGTTATGTACGCAAGGTACAACAGGGATTCCAACAAAAAGATTTACGACATTCTAAGCGGGATGTCGAACGACGAGCGCGAAAAGGACAGGGGCGGCTACTTCGGCAGCCTTTCCGCGACCCTTCGCCATGTTATAGGCGGGGCGCAGTATTTCCTTGGCCTGTTCGAGCCGGCGCTTGCCGGCAACCCCGCGGCGCTAAAGGCGCTGGCCGGGCGGGCAAAGCCCATAAGCGAGGACCCGCTGGACGAGGCGCAGTGGAAAGAGCTTGGAGAGGCGCTGGAAAAAACGGACGCGGCGTACATTGGCATGGCCGAAGCGCTGAGCGCCGACGACCTTAGCCTAAAGGTCAAGGTCGATTGGTACGGCGGCAATCCGGATTCGGCGCCGCTGTATTATATGCTCGGCCAGCTTGTCGCGCACGGCATTCATCACAGGGGGCAAATCTCCCAGATGCTTGACGAGCTTAAAATCGAGCACGAGTTTTCCGGAATTAGCTTCCTGCCGTAGTTTGCGTGGCGCTCGCCTGTTTGCGCAGGCGGCGCCTGTTTGCACAGGCGGCCTTACTAAATTTCTGTTTCGCAGTCGTTTTTTTCGACTGGCGAATCCTCGCCATCCTTGCGGGACTTCGCGTAGTTCACGGCAAGCGGCCTTCCTTTGTAAGGCTGGCCGTTAATCGCTTCGATCACTTTTTCCGCCTCGGTTTCGCGTACCTGAACGAAGGAATAATTTTCCATGATGCGAATCGCGCCTATGTCTTCTTTCTGAAGTTCGACCTTCGAGTGGATAAAGCCAAGAATATCGCGCGGCGATGCGCGCCTGGCCCTGCCCACCCCGAAAAACAGCCATTTGGAATCCTCGTCCGCAAGGGGATAACGCTCAGCGGAGCGTTCGCGCTCGCGCTCGCGCTTGCCGTTCTTTTCGGCATCGCGCCTTTGCTTTGGCACGGCCAAATCGGAAAGGCCACTGCGCTTTCCTTGCTCGGCGAGCATCAATAGATACGCGGCGACTTTCGGCCGGTTAAACAAGGAAACTTCTTTTTTCAACAGGCGACGATACTGGTCAAGCACAAGCGGATCGGCTTCCGTTTTGACTTTCTCCATTACGAGGGTAACGATTTTCCGTGTCCTTTCAGTGTTAATAGTTGCGCTCATTTTCCCTTCCTCAAGACTATGTCCGACAATTCTAGCGCAGAGTCGAATTTTGTTCAAGCGGTCGGTAAAGAAGACAGTAAAACCCGCCAGAGGCGTATTTTTGCCGAGGATAGCTCAATTCAGGCCGCGCGCGAGCGCCCTTTCCACTTCCTCTATCGCAAAGTCCGGCGTTGAGGCGCCGGCGCTTATTCCCACGGTCTGGAACGAAAAGAATTCGCCGGGAATGTCGGCCGCGCCCTGCGCCAAAGCGCAGGGCTTTCCGGAGGCCTGCGCGATGGCAAGCAGCCTGCGCGCGTTCGCCGAGCCCGGATCGCCCACGATTAAAAGCGCGTCCACTTTTTCGGCAAGCTCGCGCAGGGCGCCTTGCCGTTCCTTCGTCGCCGAGCAGATCGTCCGCGCCACTTCAAGCTCCGGGAAAAACCTGACGATTTCCTTTGCGATCGCGTCGTATTCTTCCGGCGCGATCGTGGTTTGGGCGATAATCGCCGGGGGCAAGGCCGGCGATTCCTGGCTTTCAAGAAGGCGCCTTGCCGCGGCGGCGGCTTCGGCAGGATTTCCAATAACGGCGCAAAATTTCGCGCCGCCCTTTTCCGCGTAGCCCACAATCCCTGTGATTTCCGCGTGGTCGCCTTCGCCGGCCAAAAAAAGCGCGCGGCCTTCCTTGGCAAAGGCAAGGGCTTTAAGCTGGCTGGCCTTTACGCGCGGGCAGGTAGCGTCGGCAAGCGCGATTCCGCGTTCCCGCAGGCTCTTCTCCACCTGCGGGCTTTCGCCATGCGCGCGTATCACAAGCGACGCGCCGCGCAGGTCCTCCGCGCGTATATCCTCGCGCGCGCTTTCCGGCAAAATCTCTAGGCCCAGGGAGCCAAGCTCCCGGAGCGCCTGCCTGTTGTGTATAAGCGGGCCGAGCGCGAAGGCCCGCCCGCGCTCGGTCGCCTCGGAGCGCGCGAGGGACACCGCCCTGCGCACTCCCATGCAAAAGCCCAGATGCTCGGCTCGGATCGTTTTCAAGCCTTTCCCGTTCGTTGCCTTAGGCCCTCGAAAGCGCGCTTTTACCCTGGCCGGCTTCGGCGAAGCCTCGCTTGGTTTTTTTCGCCTTTTGGGTTTCCCAGAAATTCATAAAGCCCGTAACGATAAAGGTTGTGGTGTAAACGCCTGAAACCATGCCGACCATAAGCGCAAGCGCGAAGTCCTGCATGGCCCCTGTAGTAAAGATAAACAGCGACATAACCGCAAGCATCGTCGTTACCGTGGTGATGATCGTTCTGTTAAGCGTTTCGCTAAGCGATCTGTCCAGAATGCCGATGAAAGCCTCGTCCGGGAAAAGCCGGCGATTTTCGCGAATCCTGTCAAAAACGACGATGGTATTGTTCGTCGAATAGCCAAGTATCGTAAGGATCGCGGCGATTGTGGTTGTGTTGAACTCCATTCCCGTTACGACGACAAAGGCCACCACGACGATGCCGTCATGAATGATGCCAAGAACGGCGCCCACCGCGTACTGCAGCCTAAAGCGAATGGACGCGTAGGCAAGAACCAAAAGAAGCGTCGCCGCGATAAGAATGCCGATCTGATCGGTAAGGTTTCCGGCGAAGCGCGAGCCCACGAAGTCCGAGCGCAGAACCACGACATGGCCCTGCCCAAACTGCCCTTCCAAAATGGACACGATCTGGTCGGAGCCCACGGTCTGCGCGCCGTCGTCGTCGGCCTGAATGCGGATCATAAAGTGGCGGTTGGCCGCCGCGCCAATGCTTTGCACCACCGGCGCCTGTCCAAGCCCGATTTCCATAGCG
>WRAL01000179.1 GCA_009780285.1 Treponema sp. | reverse complement strand
GATTAATTTTTAGGCAATGCGCCGGCTTGAAATTTCCCGCGCCTTTATTTATCCTACGAAAAACAGCCGCCGGCCGCGCCGGCGAAGGAGCGCGCCGTGGCGAAGGGGCCCAAGTACCCGTTTAGGGAAATCGAGGAAAAATGGCAGAAATTTTGGGAAGAAGACCGCACCTTCCGCGCGACGGAGGACCCGGCCTTTCCCAAGGAAAAGCGCGCCTACGTGCTGGACATGTTCCCCTACCCTTCCTCGCAGGGGATCCACATCGGGCACCCGGAGGGCTACACTGCAACCGACATTTTTTGCCGCTACCTTCGCGCCTCCGGCTACAACGTCCTTCATCCCATGGGCTTCGATTCCTTCGGCCTGCCGGCGGAAAACTACGCGATAAAGACCGGGACGCATCCGGCGGCGACGACGGCGGAAAACATCGGCTACATGCGCGGCCAGCTCAAGGCGCTGGGCTTTTCCTACGACTGGGATCGCGAGGTCGCCACCTCGTCGCCCGATTACTACCGCTGGACCCAATGGATCTTCCTCAGGCTCTTTGAAAAGGGCCTGGCCTACGAGGACGAGGCGCCGATCAACTGGTGCCCTTCCTGCAAGACCGGCCTTGCCAACGAGGAGGTCGCCGGCGGCGCCTGCGATCGCTGCGGCACCCAGGTTACGCGCAGGCGCATCCGCCAATGGATGCTGAAAATAACGGCCTACGCCGAAAGGCTCCTTGCCGATCTCGACCTTTTGGACTGGCCGGAGCCGCTGAAGGCCATGCAGCGCAACTGGATAGGCCGCAGCGAGGGCGCGAACCTGCGCTTCAAGGTGGCAGGAAGCTCCGGCGCCGAGATCGAGGTATTCACGACCAGGCCGGACACCCTTTTCGGCGCCACCTACATGGTTCTCTCGCCAGAGCATCCGCTGGTCGAAAAAATCACGACCGCCGATCGTCGGCAGGCCGTTCGCGCCTACGTCGAGGCGGCGGCGCGCAAGAGCGACCTTGAGCGCACGGACCTTGCCAAGGAAAAAACCGGCGCCGACACCGGCGCCCGCGCGATAAACCCCGCCACCGGCGCCGAGATTCCGGTCTGGATCGCCGACTACGTTCTTGTTTCCTACGGAACCGGAGCGATCATGGCCGTGCCCGGGCACGACGAGCGCGACCGGGAATTCGCGCGCGCCTACGGCCTGCCGATCGCGCAGGTGGTGGAGCGCGACGACGGCGGAGCGCGGGAAGAGGGCGCGCTTTTTGCCGGCGACGGCCGGTCAATCAATTCCGGCGAATTTTCCGGCCTTCCCACGGCGCAGGCCAAGGAGCGCATCGTCCAATGGCTTGAAAAAAAGGGCGCGGGGAGCAAGGCCGTCAACTACAGGCTGCGCGACTGGGTTTTCAGCCGCCAGCGCTATTGGGGCGAGCCGATTCCCGTCGTCCATTGCCCGAAGTGCGGCATCGTCGCGCTTCCGGACAGCGCCCTTCCCCTGGAGCTGCCAGACGTGGCTTCCTACGCGCCCACCGGCACCGGCGAATCCCCGCTGGCCGGCATCGAAAGCTGGGTAAAAACAGCCTGCCCGCGCTGCGGCGGCCGGGCGGCGCGCGAGACCAACACCATGCCGCAGTGGGCCGGCTCCTGCTGGTACTACCTGCGCTACCTCGACCCGCGCAACGACCGCGCGCTTGCCGCGCCGGACAAAATCGACTACTGGATGCCGGTCGATCTCTACGTCGGCGGCTCCGAGCACGCGGTGCTTCACCTTCTGTACGCGCGCTTTTGGCACAAAGTCCTTTACGACATCGGCGCGGTCGAAACGAAGGAGCCCTTCCAAAGGCTTGTAAACCAGGGCATGATCCTCGGCGAGGACGGGCAGAAAATGTCCAAGAGCGCCGGAAACGGCGTGAACCCCAGCGACGTGATCGCCGAATCCGGCGCCGACGCGCTGCGCGTCTACGAGATGTTCATGGGGCCGCTTGAGGCTTCCAAGCCCTGGATGACGGCCGGGCTTGTCGGCGTCTCGCGCTTCCTCGAGCGCCTCTGGGCGATCGGGGGCAAAGCCGGCGGCGACTGCGCGCTTCCGGCCGAGGAGGAGGAGCGCCTTGCCAAGGCCATGCACCGCGCGATCAAAAAGACCAGCCGGGACACGGCGAGCCTTGACTTCAACACGGCGATAAGCGCGATGATGGTCTATTCCGCCGAGCTTGCCAAGCTGGAACGCGCGCCTGAGCGCCTCTGGGAGCCGCTTTTGATCATGGCGGCGGCCTACGCGCCGCACCTGGGCGAGGAGCTTTGGCAAATGCTTGGACGCGAAGGCTCGGTAAGCCGCGCGCCCTGGCCGGCGTTCGACGAGGCGCTCACCCGCGACGAGGAAGCGACCATCGTGGCGCAGGTGGACGGAAAGGTTCGCGACAAGTTTTCCGCCCAGCCGGACACGCCGGCCGCGGAGCTTGAAAGGCGCGCCCTTGCGCTTGCGGGCGTGCAAAAATGGATAGAGGGGCGCGAGATCGCGAAGGTCGTAAGCGTTCCCGGAAAGCTTGTCAGCATCGTTACGAAATAATGGCGCGAAGGCGCGGGGAGGACTTAGGATGACGGATTTTGTTATTTGCGCTACCAGATCGATGAAAGGATACGCGGAGGAGGTTTCGCAAAAGCTTGCGAAATTCCCGCGCTTCGCCGGCAAAATCGATCAGTTCGGGTGGGCCGACCTTCTCAAGGTCAAGCGCTTCGCGGACTACGAGATTGAGGTGGAAGTCAAATCATCGGTGCGCGGAAAGCACGTTATCCTTTTCGCCTCCTGCGCCCAGAACGACGCGCGGAAAGCCGCGGTCAGCTCGGCCGAGGCGAAAATCGAGCTGTACCATTCGGTGGACGCGCTCAAGCGCGGCCAGCCGGAAAAAATCACCGTCTTCGAGCCTTTCATCTCCTGCTCGAGATCCGACCGCGCCACGCGCCGAAATTCCGTGGGCCTTTGGACGCACCTGAAGACTCTCGCCGGCATGGGCGCCAACCACGTGATCACCTACCAGCTTCATTCGGACAAATCCAAGTTCATGCTGGACCCCACAATCTGCGCGATGGACAACATCCCGGCGATGACCCTTTTGCAGCAGCGCCTTTGCGACGCGTACATTCAGGATCTTAGAAAGCTTGAAACCGAGGTGCGCGAGAACTGGGCCTTCTGCTCGGTGGACGCCGGCGGCGAAAAGGAGGCGCGCCTGTTCGCCAATTCATTCGGCGCGCCCTTGGTAGTCGCGCACAAGCAGCGCGATCTCTCGAAGGAAAATACCGTCGATTCCATTTACATTCTTAGCGCCGAGCCGCTGGAAGGAAAAACGCTCTGGATCGTTGACGACATCGTTGACACCGCCGGCTCCGTGGAAACCCTCGCGCGCGCGCTCGCCCCCTTGCGCCCCAAGGAAATAAACATACTTGCCGTTCACGCGCCCTTCTCGCCTCCGGCAGCCGAGCGCCTCGCGCGGCTTTCGCGCGAGGGGATACTTAATCGAATAATGGTTACGGACACTGTTTGCACCGACGCGCTTCGCGAAAAAATGCCGGGCATAGAGATCGCGTCGTCGACATGGCTTTCCGCGCGCGTGATCAACAGCATCATAACGCATTCGCCTATGGGCGATCTTTTGCTCGAGTTCAAGGCGCCGGCGTACCTCAATTCCCCGGCGCTCTGGCATTACGCCCCGGACGAGGCGCGCCAGGCGGGATCGCGGGAAGACTAGCCCTTCTTACGCGGCGCCCTTCGAGTCGAGAAGAATCGTAACCGGCCCGTCGTTCACCGACTCCACCGCCATGCGCGCGCGGAACTCGCCGGTTTCGCAGGCCAGCCCCAGCGCGCGCGCAAGCTCGATAAAGCGCTCGTACAGCTCGCGCGCGAGGCTTTCGCCGGCGGCGCCTGACCAGGAAGGCCGCCTGCCCTTTCGCGCGTCGCCCATGATCGTAAACTGCGACACGACAAGAAGGGACGCGGCGCCGGCTTCCTCGGCGCAAAGATTCATTTTTCCGGCGCCGTCGTCGAAAATGCGCAAGGCCGCTATCTTTTCGGCCATCCATCGAGCGTCGCTTTCGTCGTCCTCTATTCCCACGCCAAGGTAAACCAAAAGCCCGGCGCCTATGGCCCCGCGCGCCTCGCCGCCCACCCTAACCGCCGCCCGCGCGACTCTCTGCACAACAGCTTTCATGCGCTTATTATGCCGGGTTTGTCCGGCAGGCGCCAGGCGCGCGCGGAAATCAATTTTCGCAAATTACCACGGAGTTTCATGGAGCAAATCACCTTCCACGGCGCGTCGCGCAAATACTCGCTCCCCGGACGCGCTGACGGATCCGTATTTTTACGATCGCTTCACGGAATTCG
>WRAL01000178.1 GCA_009780285.1 Treponema sp. | reverse complement strand
TTTCTTTCAGGCTGCCTTGGCCTTGGCGACGATGAAGAGGATGAAGGCGCAGGCGATTTTTCCCTTAAAATCAAACGCTATGTAAACGAACGCGCGCAAAAAATGGACAAGGCAAACCCCGAGCGAGATCCCGCGATTTTTGACGACAATACTTTTTTCGGTCTGTGCCTTCCGGCCCTCGCATCGCGCATGGGGAACGAGGACGGCAATCCAGACGAGCTTTTTTTCGAGATCGAGCAAATACCGGGGCGATCTGGCGAGCGCATAGGCGCAGGGGATAAAGGCTCGCGCTTTTCCAACGACGAAAAAGGCCTTAACGATTTTATCGCCGCCACAAGCGCTGTCTATGCGGGAGTGCAAGGCCTGAGCGCGCCAAGCGTTCCCCAAAAGCGCGTCGTGGCGACTTTTCTTTCTGATTCAAGCAGCGGAGCGGAAGGAGAGGAAATAAAGGCAAGTGCCGAATTTTCAGGCGCCGATTCCGCCGACATTTTTTCGCTCGTAGACGAGGCGCTGAATCGCGTCGCGAAAAAAAGCCCGGGGAAAGGGGCCAGGTTCGATCAGGCCGGCTTTGGATCGCTTGCGCATGTTTGCGTGGAGGCGCATCTTTGCGGAAAAAAGGCCGACCTTCCGCCGGAGCTTGCGGGCCATCTAAACGCCGAGGATTCCCATACCTTTCTTGATCTGGGGCGCGAGCTTGCCACGCGCTTCGCCGCCTCTCCCCTTGGCATTACAGCCGGGCGCTGCGAAAACCGCAAGAGCGAGTTTCCTTTTAGAAGCCTGGCGCGCGCCACGGGCGACGATTTTTTCTTTATTAACGGCATTATCGATCTTTTGTTTGACGACGAGGGCGCAGTTTATGTGGTTGATTTAAAAACCGACGCGAAGGAAAATCCGTTTCGCCATCTTGCGCAGATCGCCGCCTACTGGAAAGCCGCGTCGGATCTTTTCGCCGCGCCGGCCGAAAAAAAATGCCGGGCCTTTCTTTACTACCTTAGATCCGGGCACGCCGTGGAAATGACCACTCAGGCGGAGCGCTTCGATCTGGGCGCGGCGCGGCCGGGTTTGGAGGATTGACTATTTTTCCAAAGTATTATATACTTAGAAAAAGGAGGAAAAATGAAATTGGCAAAAATTATCGCGACGCCGTTTTTGGGCATCTCCTTGCTTGCCGCGCTTTCATCCTGCGGCATGGTCCCGGTAAAGGTGGAGTTCGATCAGAAAACCTTTAACGAGCAAAGGGCGCTTTGGCAGGACACAAAACCGCAGGACTACGAATACAAGCTTATCGCCTCAGGCTTTATGGGCTACAGCGGGACTATATCCGTCGTCAATGGCAAGTTTGAAAAAGACGAGCCGAATATGGAGTGGCACAGCATTTACTATTTTTCGGACTATACCACGATCGATAAAATCTATCAAGAAATAGAGGAAACGTTTTTAAGATACAACGACACAAGGCAATTCCGAGGGGACGTTTATTATACTGGAATTGTCGTCGAGTACGACAAAACAAACCACATCCCCACAAAAATCGTCTATAAATATTACTGTCCGCCAAACGTATCCGTAGACGGAACCTTTCATTACGAAATTGAAAATTTCGTAAAAACGGAATAGCCCGCGCATGTTCGCCATAACCCTTTGTGCCGCCGGCTGCGGCAGACATGCAATATCCGGATCGAGCCTTTGCTTCGAGCATCAGGCGGATCGCGGGCGGGAAACGGCTCGCATCATCGGCCTTATCGCGCAAGGCGGCGCGACGGCGGATCTCGTCGCCGACGGAATGGTCTTCGACGGCGTGGATTTTTCCGAACGCAGCTTTTCCGGATGCGCATTCAGGCGCGCGCGCTTTAAGGGCTGCGCTTTCTCTCGCCTAGTCGTTCGTTCCTGTTTTTTCGACTTCGCCGAATTTGAAAATTGCGTTTTTGAAAAATCAGATTTTAATTTCGTGTCCTTCGCCGGCGCGCGATTTATCGATTGCGAATTTTTCGAGGCGGAAATAATCCACACTAACTTTCTGGGAGCCGGCCTTCGCAAAACCTCGTTTCGCGATTCCAATCTTTACAATAGCCGGTTTATCTGCGCCGATATGGAAGAAGCGATCTTTTCAAACTGTAACGTGACGCGCGTTCATTTTCTGGAATCGCGCAGGGAAAAAGTTTCCTTTAAATCGAGCAATACCGCAGACGCTATTTTTGTCGAGGAATCCGAATGAAGCTGGCTTTTTTTTATTGCTTTCCGGCCTGCAGCAATTGCTACCTCCTTATGACCGGCGAGGGAAAAGCAGCCAAGAGCGCGATGATCATCGATCCCGGCGATCTTGACTGCGCGATGATCGACTGCATAGAATCCGGCGGCTATTTTCTCGAAGGCGCGCTCGTAACGCACGATCACGCAAAACATGTTCACGGCCTGCGCGCGCTAAGGCGGATTTACCCGGCACGAACCTACGCGCTTAACGGATCGGTCGAGGACGAAGAGACGATACAGGTTAAGGACGGCGACAAAATTTCGGTTGGCCCTTTCGAAGTCGAAGTGGTTGCGATTCCCGGCCATTCCCCGGATTCCGCGGCCTATAAAATAGGCGGCATGCTTTTCACGGGCGACGCGCTCACCGCCGGCCTCGTCGGCTCGACGGCCAGCGCATACGGCGCGGCGACTCAGGCCGGCGCGCTGCGTAGCCGCCTTTTGTCCCTGCCCGGCGACTACGTCCTTTTTCCCGGCCACGGCCCGCCCTCCACCCTGGAGGCCGAGCGCTGCTTTAACCTTGGCATCGCGCGCCAGGGGGAATCCAGCCGGCGCAAGCGGGCCTTTAGGGTCATCGCTTAGCCTCGCGCCAGTAGGCATGCAAGGAAATCAATTTTCGCAAATTACCACGGAGTTTCACGAAGTAAAAAGGAGTACAGGGAGCAAATTTCCTTCTATGGCATGTCTAGCTCTCCCTCCGTGTAACTCCGTGTCCTCCGTGGTTAATTTTCCGACAAAATTGATTCCCTGATTGGAGCCTCGTGCCAGTAGGCGTCGCGCCAGTAGGCGTCGCGCCAGTAGGCGTCGCGCCAGTAGGCGTCGCGCCAGTAGGCGCGCCCGCCCTTGGCGCGCTATGCTGGGCCTTCCGCCGCCGCGCGGAAAGGATTTTTTTGATGAACGACTTCGCCGCGCTGGGCCTAAGGCCCGATCTTTGCGCAAGGCTTGCAGAGCGCCGCATAAGCGCGCCCACCGAGATTCAGCGCCTGTCGATCCCCGCGCTTTTGGAAGGAAGGAGCGCGATGTTCCGCTCCGCCACGGGAACGGGAAAAACCTTCGCCTATCTGCTTCCGGCGCTTCAAAGGATTTTGGCAAAGCGCGACGCCGGCCAGGACGACTCCGGCCGTCAAGGGCCGGAGCTTCTGGTGGTCGCGCCCACGCTCGAGCTATGCGCCCAGATCAAGGCCGAGATCGACTTCCTGCTCGAAGGCTCCGGCCTTCCGGCCTGCGCGCTTTTGATCGGCTCCACCGACATGGCGCGCCAGATCGACGGCCTCAAGCGCAACAAGCCGGTCGCCGCGGTCGGAAACCCGCGCCGGCTGCTCGCGCTGGCCGACATGCGCCGGCTTTCGTTTCGCGCGCTGGAATTCGTCGCGCTGGACGAGGCGGACAGGCTTGCCGCGCCGGAATGCGCCGAGGAAAGCGCGCGGCTTGTCGGCGCTATCGCGAGGGCGGCGGGCGCGCCGACAGTCTGCGCCTGCTCGGCCACCGTTTCGGCAAGGACTTCCGCCGCCCTAAAGCCCCTTTTGGACGGCGCGACGCTCTTGGAGACCGACGAGCGGGAAATACTGCGCGACAGGATAGCGCACTGGGCGATTTTCAGCGAATCCCGTCGCAAGGCGCGGACGCTGGCATCGCTTCTGGCCGCGATAAGGCCTAAAAAGGCGCTGATCTTCGCCGAGCGCGCCTACGACGCGGGAAAAATCGTCGCCCTCCTCCGCGCGCGGGGAATCGCCGCATCCGGCCTTTTCAGCGACATGAGCAAGGGCGAACGCCGCGCCGCGCTGGATCTTTTCCGCTGCGGAAAATCCCGCGCCCTCGTCGCCTCCGACCTCGCCGCGCGCGGCCTTGACGTTCCGGACGTTACCCACGTCATCGCCCTGGGCCTAAGCGAGGATCCGGACGCCTACGTCCACCGCGCCGGGCGCACCGGCCGCGCCGGAAAAAAGGGAATCATGGTCTGCATAGGCGACGAGCGGGACATGCGCCGGCTTTCCGCCCTGGAAAAAAAGCTGGGGATTGCCGTGCATCCCAAGGAGCTTTACGGCGGAAGGCTCCTCGCGCCGGACGTTATCGATACGATGGATACCATCGATAGTGATAGCGATGAGGAAGAG
>WRAL01000177.1 GCA_009780285.1 Treponema sp. | reverse complement strand
GCCCTGCCAATTCCCCTCGGCGGCCATGCGCTCGGCCGTAAGTTCGGCGCGCAGGCTCAGCAGATTGCGGTCGCCGGGATTTTCAGCCAGCATTCGGTCGACCAGATCGAGCGCGCCGGAAAAATCGCCGGACGCGACGGCGTGATCGACGATCAGCCGCCGGCGCAGATCGAGCAGGGCAGGATCGCCCGGGTTTTCGGCCAGAAGCGCGTCCACGCGGGCAAGCGCGCCGGCCAGGTCGCCGGTCGCGGCAAGCTGGGCCCTAAGCGCCTGCGAGCGCATGCCCTGCAAACCCGCGTTGCCGGGATCCCGCGCAAGAAGCCTGTCGAGAAGGTCAAGCGCGCCGTGAAAATCGTCTCCGGAAAGCATCTGTTCGACCTCAACCTGATGGCGAAGCTGCTGAAGCTGAATATTGGACGGATCCCCGGCCAAAAGGCGGTCGAGGTACTCGAGCATTCCGTCGAAGTCGCCGGTGGCAAAGATCATGTCGCTTACCAGCTGGCGCAGAAGCTGCAAAAGGTCCTGATTGCCGGGATCCAGGGCGAGAAGCGAGCCGAGAATGTCCATCACGCCCTCGAAATCGCCTGTCGCGACGAAATACTGCGCAAGGGCGCGCCGACGCAGGCTTTGGAGCTCCGAATTGCTCGGATCTGCGGCGAGAAGCGAGTTTAAAAATTCAAGCGCGCCCAAAAAATTGCCGGCGGCGATCATTTGCTCGCCCAAAACCCGGTTTCGCAGCGCGCGAAGGTCGGAATTGTTCGGATCTATGGCAATAAAGGCATCGAGATAGCCCAGCGCGCCGGAAAAATTGCCGGCGGCGATAAACTGCTCGACGGCCACCCAATGCCGAAGCTGCATAAGATCCGGGTTGTTCGGGTCGCGCGCGATAAGCCGGTCGATATAGGCCAGCGCCGCCTGAAAATTCCCCGTGGCGGCAAGCTGCTCGCGGATAATCTGCCGGCGGAAGTTAAGAAGCTCCGCGTCGTTCGGCTCCTCCTCGAGCAGGCGATCGACAAGCTCAAGCGCGCGCCAGAATTCGCCCGTGGCGACAAGCTCGCGCGCGAAGGCCATGTCCCATTGCCGGCGCTCCTCCCAGCCGTCCTGCGCCGCGCCGCGCCCGGCCAGCAGGGCGATAGTTATGATCGCGATGAGCGCCAGCGCCGCCGCGCCCCAGATTGCAACTTTCTTCCACTGTATTTGCTGTATCTGCATAGGGATTTTCCTCCCGCGATAAAGGCCCGCGTCGCGGAAAATCCACGTCGCCCTTCCTCGTTCTCGTTGCTATAGCGGCGCGGCGCATTGCCCGGCCCGTTATTCCAGCTCGAACTCGCCCTCGATGTTTTCCATGCCCTCGGCGCCCACGCCCAAGCCCTGCCCGCCCTCGGCGGCGGCGAGGGACGCGGCGATCTCGTCAAGAAGCTGCTGGCGCCGCTCGGCCTCAAGGCGCGCGGCTTCCTCGGCGGCGACGCGCATGCGCTCGGCCTCGATCGCCGCCAGGCGCGCCGCTTCCTCGGCGGCAAGGCGCTGGCGCTCGGCCTGTATCGCGGCAAGCTGGGCGGCAAGCTCCTCCTCGGCGCGCTGTCGCTCGGCCTCGGCGAATTCCTGCCGCGCCAGCGCGATCAGAGTCAGCACTTGCGGGCGCTGGAGCGAGTTAGGCGCGAAGAGCAGGTATTGCTCGTAGTCGGAGACGGCGCCCTGGAGATTGCCTTGGTTCAGGCGCGAGTTTGCGCGGCCAAGATGGGCGCTTGCGAAGGTTCGATCGGCGGAAATCGCCTGGCCGAAAAATTCCTCGGCCTCTTCCATAAAGCCGCGTCGGAACATCACGTTGCCGAGGTTGTTCGCCACGTTCGCCGTCATCGCGCCGGCGCGGTCAACCACCTGCCGGTACACGGTGGCCGCCTCGTCAAGAAAGCCGAGCTGCTCGTAGACGATTCCCAGGTATAAAAACGCCGTAACGTTCGCCGGATCCTGCGCCACGGCCATTTCCAGATGCCCGGCGGCCTCGGCCGGCCTGTTCTGCATAAAGAAATCCCGCCCGTCGACGAAATGGTTTTGGGCGAAAGCCCAAAATGCCGAGAAACAAAACACTATTGCCGCAAAAAAGATCTTTTTCACTTTCCCTCCGCGCAATGCGCAATGGCAAAATTTCCCAAAACATTGTAGGATTGAGTAAACAATATGAATGGGCAAACGGTTACGCGCATTTTTATCATTATCGGGCGATCCAGGCGCCTTCCCAAGAGGCCGTCCGCCCCTAAAGGGGCGGGCCCGTGAAAATTCTCTGCGTCTCGGACGAGATCGATCCGCTGGTATACTCGGCGGCGATAAAGGAGCGCTTTTCCGACGTGGCTCTGATCCTTTGCGCCGGCGACCTGCCGCTGGATTACCTTGACTTTATCGCTTCCAGCCTGAACAAGCCGCTTTTGCACGTCTACGGCAACCACCACGCGCCGGATCGCGAGCGCGCCGTTTTTCTCGAGCCTCAGGAGCTCGACCCGGAGCCGGACGCGGCGCCGGTGGCCGGGCATGTGGGCTCGCGCGTCTGCGTGGAGGAAGGGCTTATCGTCGCCGGGCTTGGCGGCTCCATGCGCTACAACGCCGGGCCCAACCAGTTTACCGAGTTCGACATGTGGCTGGAGATTTTCAAGCTGATTCCCAGGCTCTTGCTTAACCGCCTTTTTCGCGGGCGCTTTCTGGACGTGCTTTTGACCCACGCGCCGCCCTGCGGC
This sequence comes from Treponema sp., assembly GCA_009780285.1. Taxonomy (GTDB): domain Bacteria; phylum Spirochaetota; class Spirochaetia; order Treponematales; family Breznakiellaceae; genus WQXQ01. The sequence goes on along the minus strand of WRAL01000177.1, from coordinate 1,665 downwards.
ATCCACGACCGGCGCGACCTTTGCCACCGCGGGTTCAAGGCTTTTCTGTGGTTCATGCGACGCTTCCAGCCGCGCTATCTTGTGCACGGGCACATTCATCTGTACGATCAGGGCGAGGCGCGAAGGACGCGCTGGCTGGGCACGGACGTGATCAACGCTTTCGGGCATTATATTATAGACATCGAAGCTGACAACGAGGCCGACGAGAGGGAAGGGAAGAATGCACGTAAGAGACGCCGCCGAAACACATTTTAGCCGGGCCAGAAGCCGGGCGATGCTCTCCGAGATACGCAACCTGATGAACGCCGAAAAGGACAAGCTGCTTTCGTTTTACGACGTGAAGGACATGCTGCGCCCGAAAAGCCAGACCTACGTGGGGATGCGCGCCGTGCCGGTCGCGCTGATCGTCGGGAGCGAGGGCCGCTACCGGGACTTCAACCGGTACTTTCTTCCCAAGGCCGACCACCTGCGCGGAAGGTGGACGCGCATCGACGAGGCGCGCATACGCGAGATCGCGCTGCCGGCGATCCAGCTTTACGAGATAGGCGGCGCGTATTTCGTGCGCGACGGAAACCACCGCGTTTCCGTGGCGAAGACCCAGGGCGTGGAATTTATCGACGCGGAAGTAACAAGCCTTTCGTCCCAGGTAAGCATCGCGCCGGGGATGACGGCGGACCAGCTTCGCGCCGCGCTTATCGCCTACGAAAAGCGCGCCTTTTACGAAAGCACGAATTTCGGCGCGCTGACCGGCGACGAGGCGCTGGATTTTAGCGCCCTTGGCCGCTACGACGAGATTGCCGACCACATACTGGGCCACAAATACTTTATGAACGAAACGCGCGAGGGGGAAATCCCGGCGGACGAGGCGCTGGTTTCGTGGTACAAAAACGTTTACTCGCCGACCATCGAGGCCATAGAAAAACAGTGGCTTTTGGCCAATTTTCCCGGCCGCACGAAGAGCGACCTTTACGTGTGGATCGTGAAGCACTGGGATTTTCTAAAGAAAAAGTCCCGCGCGTATCCGCTGAGCGACGCGGCCGGCGACTTTGCCGACAAATACGGCCGGAAAGAAGGCCGGGCTTTTAGGCTGCTTTCGCTCTTGGCGGCGCGGTTTTTTGGTCGGGCTGGCGGGTGATTTTTCGTGGGTGCCAGGCACAAGACCATAGTGCCTGGCACTAAGGCGCAGTGCCAGGCACATTTGCGTCACCCCTGAATATTTTCATCACGTTCATGCAATTGCTGTGGTGGCTCCATCCATTTCTGGGATAAATCAGGTGATGGCACACCACCATTGTGCCCCCCAAATTGGCCATGTGCCCTACCAATTATATCATTAAAAGTTCTATTATTAATACCATTGGCTAACATATCATTAGCATTTACATATACTATATGTCCATCTTCTTTATCAACACCATTAATAAATCCAACTAAATTATCAAATCCTTCTTTTATTTTATTAGATAGTTCAAATACTTTGATATCGCGAAAATCTAACCTGTAAACATTACCATCGTACAGTTCTCTAGCAAAGCCTGACTCTTCTGATTCCAGTTGTTCCTTTAATCTATTACGCTCAGGGGCTGTTAGTCCATACGTACGGAATATAACAGGCCTATCGAATATACTATCCTCTTCTGAACTTACATATAATGTCACCAACTC
>WRAL01000176.1 GCA_009780285.1 Treponema sp. | reverse complement strand
GACCACGAAGCCTGCGTCGAGAAAAATGCTTCGAATGTCGGAGAACTGATCGGTGTTGTCGCAAAGGTTGTAGGATATTTTTCGCGTGGCCGGCTTCGCGCCGAGCTTTACGGCCTGCTCCAGAAGCGCCCCCCCCTCCTCGTTTATGCACGTAAGCGCAAAGTCGAAGATTCCCCTTTCCTCTTCCGAGTCGTCGTTAAAGCACAGGCCGCCGACCAAAGCTTCGTCGTTCTCAAACACGAAGCAGTCGGCCTCCCTTACGTAGCCCTCCCGCACCCATTTCATGATGTTTTCGCCAAAGAGCCTGGCGTGCCCGCCGGCCTCGTCCAGTGCCAAAAAATCCCTGCGCTCGAACGGCCTTACTTCCATGAAGGCGCCTCCTCGTTATTGTCAAAGCTAAATCCGCAGGGTATTTCCGACACGAGATCCCTGTCCCTTATGTCCCTGCGATCGATAGGAAAATTCCTGCAATTGGGCATTCTCGCCCTGGAGTAAAGCGCGCAGGCCGATTTTCCCTGCGCGTCGAACGAAAGGGATGGGCAGCTTTTTACGACAAGCCTGCAGCAGGCGCCGCACCTTTGGCATGAGCCACGGCGCGTCGCGATGCTGCGCTTCACATATTTTTTGTCAAATACGTGAAGAAAAAACCTGCGCAGCACGCCCGCCCACAAAACCAGCCTTTTCGCCACCCGTCCCCCTTTTTTCCCTCGGATCAAAGCCCTCGGGCTTTAGCCTGAGGACTAAAGCCCGCGGACTAAAGTCCGAGCATCGTAGCGTATTCCTCCAGCGCCGAGTCGCCGGAATCGCCTGACAGAACTTTTTTCGCAAGAACCTTTCCAAGCTGCACGCCTTCCTGATCGAAGCTGTTAAGGTTCCAGGCGAATCCCTGAAACATCACCTTGTTCTCGAAATGCGCCAAAAGCGATCCGAGCGCCTCGGGCGTAAGGCTCTTTCCGTAGATAAGGCTCGACGGCCGGCCGCCCGGGAAATCCTTGTTAAGGTTTTTGTCGCTTTGCCCTTTGGCGAAGGCCACGATCTGCGCGGCGAGGTTCGCGTTTAGCTTCGCCTGGCTCGTCGAGCCGTCTGCCTCCACGTCCTTTCCAAGCTGGCTTTCCGCGAAGCCTATGAACTGAAGCGGCGTTACGTCCGTGCCCTGATGCAAAAGCTGGTAAAAGGAATGCTGGCCGTTAGTGCCCGGCTCGCCGAAGATCGCCGGACCCGTGGGATAGGAAACCGGCTCGCCGTCGCGGGACACGCGCTTGCCGTTGGATTCCATGTCAAGCTGCTGAAGGTGCGCCGGGAAGCGCGAAAGCGCCTGGCTGTAGGGAAGGACGGCGGAGCAGGGCATTCCAAGGAAGTCGCGCTCCCACAGGCCGATCATCGCGTCAAGGAGCGCGGCGTTTTTTAGCATCTCGGGCTCAAGCGCGAGGCGGTCGGCCTCGGCGGCGCCGCGCAGGAAGTCGCGAAACGCCCGCGCTCCGAAGGCCAGCGCCATGACGCAGCCGCCGACGGCCGACGTGGAGGAATAGCGCCCGCCGATATAGTCGTCAATATAGAAGGAATCAAGATATTCGGGGTTGCGCGCCAGCGGGCTTGTCTCGCTCGTGACGGCGACCATGTGCTTTGAAGGGTCAAGCCCGGCGGCGAGGAGGCGCGCCTTTACGAAGCGCTCGTTGGCCAGCGTTTCCTGCGTGGAGCCGCTTTTGGAAACAAGAATGAAAACCGCGCGAGCAAGGGGCATGCGCGCAAGCTCCGCCGCCGCGTCGTCAGGATCGACGTTGGAGATAAAGCGCGCGTCGAGCTTTTTCGTTCCGGCCCTTGCCGCCCAGTTTTCAAGCGCGAGGCACAGCGCGCGCGGCCCCAAATCCGAGCCGCCTATCCCTATCTGCGCGACGGTAGTGAAGCTTTCGCCGGTCGATCCCTTGATAGTTCCGGCGCGGACGGCCTCGGCGAAGGCAAGGACGCGCTCGAGCTCGCCCCGGTAAAAATCGCCCAGGTCGCGGCCGTTTTCGATGACCGGCTTTCCAAGCTCGCCGCGCAAAAGGTGATGGAGAACCCGGCGTTTTTCCCCGACGTTGACGATATCGCCGTCCAAGAGCGCCCTGTACTTTTCGACAAGCTCCTGCTCGTCGGCGAGCGCCTGCAAAAGGCCCAGCGCCTCGTCGTCCGCGTCCTTGGCCGCCCAGGAAAAGCGCAGGCCGCCGGCCATTTCGCATTGCGCTTTCCTTACGCGCTCGCCATTTAGCGCGGCCCTGAAATCAAGGCGCTTGCGCCTCGCCGCGTGATCCGCAAGCCGCCCGTAGGCGGCGGTCTTGTCAAGATTTTGGTATCGCATTTTTCGCCTTCCTTTGGAACTCCATTATTTATTAGCGTATGGCAAAAAAAGCAAAATTGCAAGCGCCGCGTTGCGAAGGGGAGTGGCGGCGGCGAAAGCGGCTGGCGAGGCGCGAGGCGCCACGATTGCCGTTCTCGGCGCGGGCCACCTGAAGGGAACGCGCGCATGGCTGGAAAAATTCGCGGCGGGCGACGACGCGGCGAGCCGCCCGGAAAGCCTTTCGGAACTGGAAACGATTCCGCCGAAAACGACGCTTTCAAAATGCCTGGCTGGATCGTTCCGGCGGCGCTGCTTGCGCTTGTGGCCTTCGGGTTCGCGCGCTGTGCGCCACTGCGCCCCGCCTGTTTCTCGAAGTGCGAAAACTCCATCGCGAAGCTGGCGCGGCCCTGGCTTACGCCGCGCAGGGGGGTGGTAAAGCCGAACATCTGCGCCTCCGCGTAGGGCAATAAGGCCGGCAAAATCTATCGATTTGCCGCGTCAATTGTTCCGCTGCTATTTCCATAGGCTCTCCTGCCGCGCTTCGGCAAAATCGAGAAGCTGCTTCCTGGCGGACTCCCAAAGAGCGCCTGCTTGAGACACGAGGTCTTCCTTCTTTCCCATTCAAGCTGAAAACCGTAGCTAAGCCTGACAAAATGCCTGAATTTAAGGTACTCCTCGGCTTTTTCCTTTATAGCGCAGGATAAAACGCTTTTCCCCCTGTCATCAGCTTCAGAGGCTTTGTCCAAAAGTTCCATGTGCCAGCCGTTTCCTCCGGGCTGCTTGCCGCCTGGACGCTTGAACGCCAGCCCAAGAATCTTTTCAAATCCATTGTAGAACGAATGCAACAGCATCGCGGCGGCTGACATCTCGATGAAGTCGGGAGTTTTGAGCCTGCACAGATCAAACAGTGGTTTGCCGTTTTCAAGCAATTTGTCTATTTGGGAAATCTCGAAAATAATTTTCGCCCTTAGCTTGTTATCCAATTTCAACCACCTCGCCAAGCGAATCGAGAAGCGCATGCAAGTCCTTGTGCAGATCGAAGTCGACGAGATCAACTCTGTTTGTGGTCGCCCTGTCCAGCGATGCGGAGACGCGAAAGAACTTTTTGGGCGGCAGGCCGGATATTCCAATGTCTATGTCGGAATCCTGATGAAACTCGCCGGTAACCATCGAGCCAAAAAGGAACACGGACGAGCAGCCCTCGCTTTTAAGCAAGGCCGCCGCTTTTTCTATGTCGCGCCTGTGGCTTTCAGGAATCTTTTTTGCAACCATGCTCGTCCCTACCCATGCCGCGTCGTCTGTTTCTCGAAGTGAGAGAACTCCATCGCGAAGCTGGCGCGGCCCTGGCTTACGCCGCGCAGGGGGGTGGTAAAGCCGAACATCTGCGCCATGGGAGCGCGGGCCTTTATCTCGTCGGCGTCGTCGCGGGAATCCATGCTGAGAACCTGGCCCCCGCGCTGGGTGACAAGGCTTATAACCTCGCCGACGAACTCGCGCGGGGTAAAAAGGCTTACCGCCATTATAGGCTCAAGAAGCGCCGGCGCGGCTTTTCGGCAGGCCTCGTCGAAGGCCATGCTCGCGCAGGCCTCGAAGGCGAACTCGGTTCCGGTAAGCTCGGCGTAGCGAAGGTCGCAAAGGGTAACGGCCACGTCGATGCAGGGATAGCCCATGACGATGCCGGAAGCGAAGGCGCCGGTGACGCCGCGCTCGACGGCGGCGAAGATCGCATCCGGAACGTCGCGCCGGGAAAGCGCGCTTTTGTAGGAATTGCCGGCGCCGCGCTCGGCCGGCTCCACGCGCAGGGTAACGCCGGCGGAGTTTTCCTTGCCGGCAAGGACGCGCGAGAATTCGCCGAAATGCTCGGCCGGCGCCGTTATCGACTCGCGGTAGGTAACCTGCGGCTTGCCGACCTTCGCCCCCAGATTAAACTCCGAAAGCATGCGCGAGACCAGAACGTCCAGGTGAAGCTCGCCCATGCCGGAAATAATAAGCTGGCCGGTCTCGGCGTTCTCGCGCGCCGTGAAGGTGGGATCCTCGCGCGAAAGAATCGCCAGAATGTCCTTGAGCTTGTCCTGCTCGGCCAGCGTTTT
>WRAL01000175.1 GCA_009780285.1 Treponema sp. | reverse complement strand
GCATTTACAAGGAGCTTGTGGGCTACCGCAAAAAGCTTGAGAACCATTTCCGCGACATGCAGGACATCGAGTTCACCGTCGAAAAAGGCAAGCTGTACATTTTGCAGGCGCGCAACGGAAAGCGCGCCGGCGCCGCGGCGATCAAGATCGCGCTGGACATGGTAAAAGAAGGCTTTATCGACAAAAAGACCGCCATCGCGCGCGTGACGCCGGGCCACCTCGACCAGCTTCTTCACCCCATGATCGATCCGGCGACGAAAAAGCAGTCCAAGCCCCTGACCAAGGGCCTTAACGCCTCGCCAGGAGCGGCCGCCGGCAGAATCGTCTTTACCGCGAAGGACGCCGAGGACTGGCACGCGCGCGGCGAGAAAGTCCTGCTCGTGCGCAAGGAAACAAGCCCGGAGGACATAGGCGGAATGGTCGTGGCGCAGGGAATACTCACCTCCACCGGCGGCATGACAAGCCACGCCGCCGTCGTCGCGCGCGGAATGGGCACGCCCTGCATCGCAGGCGCGAGCGAGGTTTCCGTCCAGAGCGGCAAGATCGTGATCAACGGCCGGGAATTCGCCGAGGGCGCCTGGCTGACCATCGACGGCTCCGGCGGCCAGGTCTACGAAGGCACGCTTCCCCTTGTCGAGCCGAAAATCTCCCGCGACATGGAAGCCTTCCTTGCCTGGTGCGACGAGGTTCGCGCCAAGGCCGTTCGCGGAAAGCTTAAAGGCTTTGGCATTCGCACGAACGCCGACACTCCCAAGGACGCCAAGCGCGCCTTTGATTTCGGCGCCGAGGGAATAGGCCTTTGCCGCACCGAGCACATGTTCTTCGAGGAAAAGCTTCCGCTTTTCCGCGCGATGATAGTCGCCGACACCGAAAAGGAAAGGCGGGCGCGCCTTGCCGATCTTTTGCCGCTTCAGCAAAAGGATTTCTTCGGGATTTTCCAGGCGATGGAAGGGCGGCCGGTAACGATCCGCCTTCTGGACCCGCCGCTTCACGAGTTCGTCCCGCACACCGACGGCGAGATCGAGGAGCTTGCGCAGCGCATGGGCGCCGATCCGCAAAGGCTTAAGATTAAAGTGGCGAGCCTCAAGGAAGCGAACCCCATGCTTGGGCACAGGGGCTGCCGCCTGGCTATCACCTACCCGGAAATTTACGACATGCAGGTCGAGGCCATCGCGCGCGCCGCGGTGGACTGCGTGAAGCAGGGAATCCCGGTAAAGCCGGAAATCATGATCCCGCTTATTTTCTCCGATCGCGAGCTTGACATCCTGCGGCCGAACGCGGAAAAGGTCCTTAAAAAAGTTTTCGCGGAAACCGGCGTGGCGAGCCTTCCGGTAAAAATCGGCACGATGATCGAGATACCGCGCGCAGCGCTGCGCGCCGGGGAAATCGCGCTGAAGGCCGACTTCTTCAGCTTTGGAACGAACGACCTTACGCAGATGTCCTTCGGCATAAGCCGCGACGACATAGGCACGTTCCTTCCGGACTATCTGGGCAAGGGCGTGTTCGACGTGGATCCCTTCTCCAGCATCGACGAGGCCGGCGTGGGCCTTTTGGTGCAGCTTGGCGTAAGCCTGGGCCGGGACGTGGCGCCCAACCTTAGCGTGGGCGTCTGCGGCGAGCACGGAGGCGATCCGGCCTCCATCGACTTCTTCTATCGCGCCGGCCTGAGCTACGTTTCCTGCTCGCCCTTCCGCGTGCCCCTGGCGCGCCTTGCAAGCGCGCAGGCCGTTTTGAACAACCCGGAGGAATGGGATGAAGGGCCGGCGAAAAAGCCCGCGAAAAAAGCCGCCGCGAAAAAGGCCGCAGCCGAAAAAGCCCCGGCCAAAAAGCCGGGAACAAAGGCCGCCGCCGCGAAGACAAAAGCCGCGCCCGCTAAAAAGCCGGCACCGGCGAAAAAGGCCGTGGCCGAAAAAGCCCCGGCCAAAAAGCCGGGACCAAAAGCCGTAGCCGCGAAAAAGGCGGCAAAGCCCGTGGCCGAAAAAAAGAAGCCGGTGCCGGCGAAAAAGGCCGCGGCCGAAAAAGCCCCGACCAAAAAGCCGGGACCAAAGGCAGTAGCCGCGAAAAAGGCGGCAAAGCCCGTGGCCGAAAAAAAGAAGCCGGCTACGGGAAAGCCCGGGGGAAAGTAAGGCCGCGCTAGGCGCCTAGTGTTCTGGAATATTCAAATGACGGTATGCAGGTTGCGGTAATTCCTTGCCTGGCAAGGAATTACCGAACGTTGCGATTTAGCAAACCGAATATTCCGGAACACTAGTGTTCTGGAATACTCAAATGACGGTATGCAGGTTGAGGTAATTCCTTGACCAGCAAGGAATTACCGAACGTTGCGATTTAGCAAACCGAATATTCCGGAACACTAGAGCCCGCGTCGCGATCCGGCGTCCCTTGCGGGCGCCGGATTTTTTTTGCATGGATGGAATTGGATGCGCGGCGAAAAAGCGCTTAGTCCGCAGGCCCGTTCATCAAGTTTAGGGCGAGATCGATCTCGGCGACGCTAAGGCCAAGCCTGGAAGCGATTTCCGCCGGGGAAAAGCCCTGCGCCGAGAGCTCGGCGATCTGCGCCTTCTTTGATTTTTCCGGCTTTTCAGGCGCGTCAGGCGATTCGAAGCCGGAGCTGTCCGCCTGCGCCGGCCGGATATCGGCCTCGCCGAAAGGCTGCGGCGCGCTTTCCTGCGCAAGGGAGCGGGAATCCAGAGCGGCGCGTATGCCCCTGCCAAGATTGGAGTACATCGCCTCGCCATCGCGGCTGCGCTGAGCCTCCTTAACGTATACGGCTATGCGCTTGTCTGTATCCTCAAGAATTTTTCTTAATATCTTTATTCGCTCTTCGACAAGCTCCGCGTCCCTGTCGGTGGCGCGGTCAATTTCGGCGATCAGGCGCCCCACTTCCTCCTCGTAGCCGGCAAGAAGCTGCGCCGCGGATGTTTTTCGTTTGAGGTACCAGCGAAAAAAAAGCAGAGAAAAAACGCTGACGCAAAGGCTGATCACGGAAATGGCAATAGGCATTGTATTTTCCTCAAAAATTTATATCGACATTCTTGCCAAGCCCCAGATCCTTAAAAACGCCCGGGCGCGTCGCGTCGGAATCGTTTGCCTTGGCATTTTTTCCCTTCTCTTCTTCCTCGTCCCGTTTTTTGCGCCCTTCGTCCCTGGCCTTTTCCACGCCGTCGCCAAGGTCCTGCGCCTCGCTTACCGTCTTCGCCTGCTCGTCGGCCTTGCGCTGGATCTGAACGCCCTGCATCGCCTGCTGAAGCGCCACACCTTCCCGCTGGGCAAGCTGCGTTCGGGCTAAATTATCAAGCTGGGCGAAAATCGCCTGCAGATCAATTGGTTGAATAGCCATCCGGCCCCTTCATAGCGTCCTTGTCAGGCTCCTCGTACCTGACGGCCCTTATTAGGCCTGCCTCCAGAACAAAAGTCACGGCCTTGTAGTCGCTTTGCACCTCTTCCTTTACGTCCCTGATCATAACCTTTACGCCGGGGAAAATCTTCGAGGAAGCCGAGACCTTGCCCTTGGTTTTCAGCTTGGCAAGATGCTCCTTTATGACGGCTATTTTTTCGTCTATGTCCTTTTGCTCGTCGTACAGAACGTCGCGCCTGTCGATAAGGTCCTGCAGGAAAATCTGCTTGTCATCCGGAAGAACCTTTTTTTGCTGCTTCATGTTGATGAGCGTTTGCATGTTCAGCTTGACTTCCTCAAGCTCTTTCGAGACAAGCTCCTTCCTTTCCTCCAGCTTGGAAAGCTCTTCCTTGCTTTCAGGGTCGAAGCCCACCTCGCAGGCCGTCTCCGTGCCGCTCGAATTGCCAATGATTTTAGCGCTTATTTCCTTGCTGGCCCGCAGCCTTCCCCCGACAATGCTCGCCCTTTTTCCGTGGCAGACGATCCTGTTGTGCGCGTCGATGTTGGAATTGATGATCCCGTCGGAGGCGAAAACCATGTCGCCGGCCTGAATGTTGGCGTTTTCGATGAAGCGCGCCCAAAGGGATTTCCCCACGCGAATGTTGCCCCGGCCCTTGCCGTTGATGCCTTGAGAAATCACGACGTTTCCCTCGGCCTCAAGCTCCGCGCGCGCTATCGATCCGTGAACCTCGATGTCGCCGGCGGCCTTAACCGAAAAGCCGTCCTCGACGTCCCCCCTTACGACGACCGTTCCCAGGAAAATTATGTTGCCGGTCTCAAGGCTCACGCTTGATTCTATTAACAATATCGGCTCGACGTTTATCTTGCCGTTGGACACCACGACGCGCCCGCTCATGTCGGACAGAATCGACACGCCGTCCTCGGAAGCGTGAACGTTCTCGCCCAAGGGCAGGCTTATGTCAACGCCGTTTTTCGCCTGAATCATTTTCCCGGTAACCGTTTCGCCCGGCACGCCTTTCTGCGGCGGAATCTTCGTGGCAAGAAGCTGGTTTTCCGTAACG
>WRAL01000174.1 GCA_009780285.1 Treponema sp. | reverse complement strand
TTCAGGAATCCTCGGAGACCGGAAAGTCCAGCCTTAACGAGGTTGCGCAGGACATCAGGGAAATCGCGCGCGAGTCCGAGGGCCTTCTTGAGATCAACGCGGTGATGGAAAACATCGCAAGCCAGACGAACCTTCTTTCGATGAACGCCGCGATTGAGGCGGCGCACGCCGGCGAGGCGGGCAAGGGCTTCGCCGTGGTCGCGGCCGAGATTCGCAAGCTGGCCGAGTCCGCCGGCAATCAGTCCAAGACCATAGGCACGGTGCTTAAGCGGATCAAGGATTCCATCGACACGATCACGCGCTCGACGGAAAAGGTCCTTCACAAGTTCGACGCGATAGATTCCGGCGTGCGAACCGTGTCCTCGCAGGAGGAGATGATCCTCAAGGCCATGGAGGAGCAGAGCCAGGGAAGCCGGCAGGTGCTGGTGGCTTCCGGCCAGGTGAGCAACATCACGAGCCAGGTAAAGACCGGATCGCAGGAAATGCTCGACGGCAGCAAGGAAGTGATCCAGGAAAGCAAAAGCCTGGAGCGCGCCACGCAGGAAATCGCCGAGGGAATCAACGAGATGGTAACCGGCTCCGAGCAGATCAACCGCGCGGTGAACAGCGTTAACGAGCTGAGCGGGAAAAACCGGGAAAAGATCACCTCGCTTATGAGGGCGGTGTCGCAGTTCAAGGTCTAGGGCGAAGGCGCCGTGGGCGCCTTCGCCTCGGAGTTTCGGGCGGGCTTTGCCCGCCCAAAACTCCACGCTTTATTCTCAATGAAGCAAGAGAGCGGGGCTTTCTTGACCGCGCCGCGCGCTAATGCGCATTCTCCCTCCGTGTAACTCCGTGTCCTCCGTGGTTAATTTTCCGGAAAAATCGATTTCCGCGGACAGCTTTCTTGACCGCGCCGCGCGCTAATGCCCGCTCTTCCTCCGTGTAACTCCGTGTAACTCCGTGTCCTCCGTGGTTAATTTTCCGGAAAAATCGATTTTCGCAGACAGCTTTCTTGCCCGCGCCGCGCTAATGCGCATTCTTCCTCCGTGTAACTCCGTGTCCTCCGTGGTTAATTTTCCGGAAAAATCGATTTCCGCAGACAGCTTTCTTGACCGCGCCGCGCGCTAATGCCCGCTCTTCCTCCGTGTAACTCCGTGTCCTCCGTGGTTAATTTTCCGGAAAAATCGATTTTCGCAGGCAGCTTTCTTGACCGCGCCGCGCGTTTCGGCGTACAATTTGGGCGCATGGACACGATATTGATTCTGGACTTCGGGAGCCAGACTACGCAGCTCATCGCGCGGCGCCTTCGCGACATGGGCGCCTACACGGAAATAGCGCCGGGCGACGCGGATCTTTCGCGGGCCTTTCCCTCAGGCCTTGGCGCGGCCGGCATAAAGGGAATAATCCTTTCCGGCTCGCCGGAATCGGTCTACGACGAGGGCGCGGCGCCGGATCGCGCCGTCTACGACTGCGGCCTTCCCCTTTTAGGCATTTGCTACGGCCTTCAGCGCATGACCGCGGATATGGGCGGCGCTGTCGAGGCCCTGCCCGCGCGCGAGTACGGGCGGATTGGCGTTTCCATGCCCCCCCCCGGCTCGCGCCGGCCGGTCAGCGAGGCCGGCGAGCGCTTTCTTGCCGGCTTTCCGGCCGGGGATTTCGCCGCCTGGATGAGCCACGGCGACACCATCACCAAGCTGGCGCCGGGCTTCGCGCAGGTAGGGACCAGCGCCTCGGGCTTTCCGGCGGTGGTCGCGCACGAGTCGCGGCCCTGGGTCGGGCTTCAGTTTCATCCGGAGGTCACGCACTGCGAGGGCGGGCCTGAGATTCTCGGCGCCTTCGCTTTCGGCGCCTGCCTCTGCGAGGGCGGCTGGACGATGCGCCGCTACGTGGACGAAAGCCGCGATGCGCTGCGGGCGCGCGTGGGCGAAAAGCCCGTGCTGCTTTTGATTTCAGGCGGCGTGGATTCCACGGTCGCCGGCGCGCTCTTGCTAAGCGTCCTGCCGCGCGATCAGGTTCGCCTTTTGTACGTCGACACCGGCCTTATGCGAAAGGGCGAGACGGAAAACGTCCGCGCCGCCCTGGAAAAGCTCGGCGCGGCGCATCTTCGCGTGGCGCTCTGCGAGGACGAATTCCTTTCGGCGCTTTCCGGCCTTTCCGACCCGGAGGAAAAGCGCAAGGCCATTGGCGATCTGTTCATCAAAATCCAGGAACGGGAAGTGGCGCTCATGGGCCTTCCGGCGGACTGCTTTCTCGCGCAGGGGACGCTTTACACCGACCTTATCGAAAGCGGCAAGGGCGTGGGCAAAAAGGCGCGCCTGATCAAAAGCCATCACAACGTGGCCAGCCCCTTGGTCGAGGCCAAGCGCCGCGCCGGGCTGATAATCGAGCCTTTGGATCGGCTTTACAAGGACGAGGCTCGCGCGCTGGGAAGGCTTTTGGGCGTTGGCGAGGAAGTGGTGGGCCGGCATCCCTTTCCCGGCCCCGGCCTGGCCGTGCGCGTTCCCGGCGAGGTTACCAAGGAACGCTGCGACGTCCTTCGCGAGGCGGACGCCATATATATGGAAGAATTAAAGCGCCGAAAGACGGCGGGCGGCCGCAGCCTTTACGACGACATCTGGCAGGCTTTCGCCGTCCTTCTTCCCGTTCGCTCCGTGGGCGTGGCCGGCGATCTTCGCAAGTACGGCTGGGTTCTGGCCCTGCGCGCCGTCGCCAGCGCCGACGGCATGAGCGCCGACGCCTATCCCTTCGAGGCGCGCGACCTGCTGGAAATATCGGCGCGCATCACCAACGAGGTGCCGGAAATAGGGCGCGTCGTGTACGACATTTCCAGCAAGCCGCCGGCGACGATAGAGTGGGAATAGGGCGGGCGATTCTCAGTTCAACCTTAGGATGACCACGGATAGAAACTCCGTGGCTGATTCTTCATTCGCTCACCCCCGGAGTTTTGGCGTTGCCAAAACTCCGAGTCAATCTGCCGTAGGCAGATTTACCAACCACGGAGGGCACGGAGTTGCACGGAGGGAGAGAAGAACAGGTCCCTCAATCTGGCTTTAGGCGGATAATAGCGGCTCTCGCATAGCCTTTCGGCCATAGCGCCGACAAACCGATCGTTAATGCTTTTGTATGAAGATACTGCGGAAACTCAGGGGCAAAGACGCCTCTTTGGGATCGGGGTTTTCCCTCCGAGGGTACCTGTATCTTGAAACTGGGAAATATTGAACAGGGCACGCCGATCATTGACACGAAAAGGCAAAATCCGCACAATTGATTGTATTCGGAGGGCACATACCCCGCCCTTTAGGGCGTTAAAAGGGTATGGCCCTCCGAAAATCACCTTACCAAAACAACAACCCCGCCATTCATGGCGGGGTTGTTGATCCAGCGCGGCCTTCGACGGCGGCGCGGGGAGCGCAGCGCATGGACTATTTTGCCGGGAACAAGGCGGCATGGGAAGAAGCCTTTGAAAAAAGGCGGGCGGGCTGGGGCGACGACAATCACCTCCGCCTGAAAAAAACGAAATTCGCTTTTTTTGACAACGATCTTAAAGCCGAAGTCGAGAGCATGGATTTCGCCGGAAAGGACGTGGCGCAGTTCTGCTGCAACAACGGCCGGGAAGTGCTGTCGCTTCTTGACGGCGGGGCTCGCAGCGCCGTCGGCTTCGACATAGCCGAGGGAGCCGTGGCGCAGGCGCGCGAGACGGCGGAAAAGGCCGGCATTACAAACTGCGATTTCGTCGCCTGCAATATTCTTGACATTCCGGAAAGCTATCACGGCCGCTTCGATTTTATTTTTTTTACCATAGGAGCGCTGATCTGGTTCGACGATCTTGCGCCCCTGTTTGAAAAAACGTCGAAGTGCCTTAGGCCAAACGGCCTTTTGCTTATAAACGACACGCATCCCATGCTCAACATGCTTCCAATGCCTGAAGAGGCCGGCTTCGATCCTTCTGACTTAAATCGAACCTTTCACTCCTATTTTAGAAAAGACGCTTGCGTCGAAAACGACGGCATGAGCTATATGTCCGGAAAATATTATTCAAAAACATTTACAAGTTTTTATCACACGATGTCGGACATCGTGAACGCGCTTTCCGTTAATGACATGAAAACGGTAAAGCTTAGCGAATACGACTACGATGTTGGCGACGTGAGCGTGTACAACGGCAAGGGTTTCCCGCTGTCGTTTATTTTAATAGCGCAAAAGTCCGGCTAAAAGGCATGGAAATAGTCGGCGCCCAAAACGGCGTGGAATTTTTGGTTTTTAAAAATATATCACAAACAGGAATCGCGCGGCACTGCGTTTCCACGCGAAAGGGCGGGGTAAGCGAGGGGCCTTTCGCGAGCATGAACCTGGGCTACGCGACAGGCGATTCCCGCGCGAACGTCGACGAAAATTATCGCAGGCTTTGCGCCGCCGTGGGCCTTGATCCCGAAAAAATCGTTCGCTCGCGGCAAAGGCACGGCCT
>WRAL01000173.1 GCA_009780285.1 Treponema sp. | reverse complement strand
GTCGATTTTTTGTTCCTGGCCGATAAGGTACAGCGTGGGCGCGCCGGTTTCCGGGTCGTCAAGGATCATCGCGTAGGCGATTTCCTGCGAGACTATTTCCTTCTTGCCCTGCTTAATGATCGGGTCGCCGCGCATAACGCGCTTGCCGCTTTCGACAAGAATCGCGTCGCCCTTGCCCAGCTTGTGCTGCGCCATAACACGGCTCACAATCGCGTAGCCTTTTCGGGTAAACAAAAGCCGGCCGTCGCCGAGATCCACGTAAGTGCCGACCACGTCCTTGATGTAAACCGGGTATTTAAGCGAGATGCGGTTTTCCTCGCTGATCTTCGTCGCCGTGCCGCCAATGTGGAAGGTCCGCATGGTAAGCTGGGTTCCCGGCTGGCCTATGGACTGCGCCGCGATGGTTCCCACCGCCTCGCCTATGTCGACGGCGCGGTTCGTGGCGAGGTTTCGCCCGTAGCACTTGCGGCACACGCCGTGCTTGGCCTCGCAGGTAAGCACGGTGCGGATCCTTACGGTTTCAATGCCGGCCGCGTCGATTATTCGCGCCGTCGCCAGCGTGATTTCCTCGTTCACGTCTATGATCATCTCGCCGGTAATCGGGTGCTTTACGCCTTCCAGCGTGTAGCGCCCGACGATGCGGTCGCCCAAAGGCTCGATAACTTCCTCGCCGTCCTTTACGGCCGCGTAGGAAATGCCGTTTATCGTGCCGCAGTCCTCCTCGTTGACCACCACGTCCTGCGCGATGTCGACAAGGCGGCGGGTAAGATAGCCGGCCTCGGCGGTTTTGATTGCCGTGTCGGCAAGGCCCTTTCGCGCGCCGTTGGTGGAAATGAAAAATTCGATGACCGAAAGCCCTTCCTTAAAGTTGGAGCGAATCGGCAGCTCGATGATTTCCCCGGATGGCTTGGCCATAAGGCCGCGCATTCCGGCGATCTGGCGAATCTGGTTGCGGCTTCCGCGGGCGCCCGAGTTCGCCATCATGTAAATCGAATTGAAGCCGTCGCGATCCCGTTCCAGCGTGTCCATCATGATCTTCGTGATGTCCTCGTTGGTTTTGCTCCAGAGCTCGATGACGCTGTTGTAGCGCTCTTCCTGGGTCAAAAGGCCGCGACGCCAGCGCTTTTGGATCTCCTGCACCTCGCGGTTGGCCTTCTCGATCATTCCGGCCTTTTCCTTGGGGACGAGAATGTCGTCGATGCCGATCGTGGCGCCGAAAATCGTGGAGTACTTGTAGCCGGTGGCTTTGATCGCGTCAAGCATCTTCACCGTTATCCACGAGCCCATCTCGTTAAACACGTGCTCGATAAGGGATCGCAGCTGCTTGTCCTTTAGCTCGTAATTGACGAAAGGAATTTCCGGCGGCATTTCCTCGTTAAAGGCAAGCCGGCCGGCCGTCGTTTCGATGGCGCCGCCGGGCCCAAGCTCCGCCTCAACGCCGGCCTGGTCCCAGACCGGCGATTTCGCCGGCTTTACCCGAATTACCGCCTCCCAGTCAAGCACGCCGGCTTCCACCGCCATAAGCGCCTCGTCCATAGAGGAATAAAAGGGAATTCGGCCCTTGGTTTTGGGGTTCGCCGATCCGGGCCGCCTTGCGCTGGGCTTAATCCGCGTAAGGAAGTTGATCCCCAGAACCATGTCCTGCGAGGGAAAGACTATCGTCTTTCCATTGGCCGGATTCAAAAGGTTTCGCGCGGAAAGCATCAAGGTCCAGCATTCCATCTGCGCCGCCTGGGTAAGCGGAACGTGAACGGCCATCTGATCGCCGTCAAAGTCCGCGTTAAAGGCGTGGCATACAAGCGGATGGAGCTTTATCGCCTTGCCTTCCACCAGAACCGGCTCGAAGGCCTGAATCCCAAGCCTGTGCAGAGTGGGCGCGCGGTTGAGCAGCACCGGATGCTCCTTAACCACCTCCTCGAGCACGACGAAAACTTCCGGGCTTTCAGCCTCGACAAGCATCTTCGCCTTTTTGATGTTGTAAACCACGTCCTTGTCGACGAGTTTCTTCATTATAAAGGGCTTGAAAAGCTCGAGCGCCATTTTCGTCGGAAGCCCGCATTGCCAAATCTTAAGCTCCGGCCCGACGGTGATAACCGAACGGCCGGAATAGTCCACGCGCTTGCCCAGAAGGTTCTGGCGAAAGCGCCCCTGCTTGCCCTTGAGCATGTCGGACAGGGATTTAAGCGGCCTGCTGGACGAACCCTTGACCACCTTTTTCTTTTTTGAATTGTCAAAGAGCGCGTCCACGGCTTCCTGCAGCATGCGCTTTTCGTTGCGGATGATGATGTCAGGCGCGTTGAGCGCCATAAGCCGCTTAAGGCGGTTGTTGCGGTTTATCACCCGGCGGTAAAGGTCGTTCAGGTCGCTCGTGGCGAAGCGCCCGCCGTCAAGCTGTACCATGGGGCGCAGCTCCGGCGGAATCACCGGAATCACGTCCAGGATCATCCATTCCGGCTTGTTCTTTGAGTTGCGGAAATTCTCGACGATCTCTATGCGCTTCAAAAGCCGCCTGTCGCTTTTTTCGCGCTTTTCGATCATCTTGGCGCGCAGTTCGGCGGCCATTTTGTCCAGGTCGAGGGTTTCAAGCAGGGTTCTGATGGCCGCGGCGCCCATGTCGGCGGTAAAGCCGCCGCCGTAGCGCTCCTGCTCCTCGATATACTCGTCCTCGGTAAGAAGCTGGCCTTTTTTCAGGTCCGTGTCCGCCGGATCGATCACGACGTACTTTTCGTAGTACAGAACCGAGCGCAGCGCCGTCATCGACATGTCCAGCAAAAGGCCCATGCGGCTGGGAACCGAGCGGTAGTACCAAATGTGCGAAACCGGCGCGGCGAACTCTATGTGGCCCATGCGCTCGCGGCGAACCTTGAAATGCGCCACTTCCACGCCGCAGCGGTCGCAGATCACGCCCTTGTAGCGTATGGATTTAAACTTTCCGCAGTAGCATTCCCATTCCTTGGTCGTGCCGAAGATCTTTTCGCAAAAAAGGCCGTCCTTTTCCGGACGAAGCGTGCGGTAGTTTATCGTTTCAGGCTTTTTAACCTCGCCGTAAGACCAGTTTCTGATCATTTCCGGGGAAGCAAGCCGAATAATTATAGAGTCGAAGTCCTGAATGTCCCGCATTTTTCCTCCTAAAAACTACTTTTGGACTTATCGATCAGCTCCCCGTCCTTTTCGGTAAGGGGGATCTGCCTGTTTTTATCGTCGAAAATCGCCAAGTCCAGCGCAAGTCCGCGAAGCTCCTGAATAAGAACGTTGAACGATTCCGGGATGCCGGCGGCCGTGGAAGGCTCGCCCTTGATTATCGCCTCGTAAATGCGCGAGCGCCCGGTCATGTCGTCGCTCTTGATCGTCAAAAGCTCCTGAAGCGTGTGCGCCGCGCCGTAGGCCTCAAGCGCCCACACTTCCATCTCGCCCAGCCTCTGCCCGCCGAACTGCGCCTTGCCGCCCAAGGGCTGCTGCGTCACCAGCGAGTACGGGCCGGTCGAGCGCGCGTGCATTTTGTCGTCCACAAGGTGGTGCAATTTAAGGAAGTAAATGATTCCGCAGAAAACCTCGTTGACGAAATACTCGCCGGTCTTTCCGTCGCGCAGCTTCGTCTTGCTGCTTAAAGGCAGGCCGGCTTCCTTTAGCTTGTCCTCGATCTGCTCGGTCGAGGGCGACTGGAACACCGGCGCCGAATACCACTCGCCCAAGGTCGAGCCGGCCCAGCCGAGCTCGGTTTCCAGAAGCTGGCCTATGTTCATGCGCGAGGGAAGTCCAAGCGGCGTAAGGCAAATGTCCAGCGGAGTGCCGTCGTCCATGTAGGGCATGTCCTCCTCGGGGAGGATTTTCGCCACGACGCCCTTGTTTCCGTGGCGGCCGGCCATTTTGTCGCCCTCGCGCAGCTTGCGCTTGGTGGCGATAAGCACCTTCACCACCTCGTCCACGCCGGGGTTAAGGTCGTCGCCCTCGGAGCGGCGCAGGCGCTGAATGTCGATAACCGTGCCCTCGATCCCGTGGGGAACCTTGAGCGAGGAATCGCGCACGTCCTTGGCCTTTTCGCCGAAGATCGAGTTTAAAAGCTTGAATTCCGGCGTGGTTTCGATCTCGCTTTTCGGCGTAACCTTTCCCACGAGAATGTCGCCGGAGCGAACCTTCGCGCCGACTATGACTATGCCTTCCCGGTCCAGGTTGTCCAGGCTTTTTTCCGAGGCGTTGGGAATTTCGTAGGTGATTTTTTCCGGCCCCAGCTTGGTCTCGCGCACCTCGGTGATAAATTCCTTGATGTGAATCGAGGTAAACATGTCGTCCTTGACCACGCGCTGGGAGATGAGGATCGAGTCCTCGTAGTTGTATCCGTTCCAGGGCATAAAACCCACGAGAATGTTCCTGCCCAGCGCAAGCTCGCCTTCCTGCGTCGCCGGCCCGTCGGCGATTACCTGCCCGGAAACAACCTTCTCGCCTACCGCGACTATGGGACG
>WRAL01000172.1 GCA_009780285.1 Treponema sp. | reverse complement strand
TCCCTCCAGCCCGCCTTCGCGCTCCCCGGCGCGTCCTGCGCCGCGATTATCGACGCAAGGCTGCGCCTTGGGCTTTTTCAAGGAGCGCTTCGGTTCGATTCCCCGCGGCTGGCGCCGCAATGGGTTCGTAAAGCCTACTTCAAAAGCGTTGCATTATTCTTTCTTTCGGGGAGGGGGGAATCGGCTTACGGTCGCAAACCTCCTGTTTGCTCCCTCCAGCCCGCCTTCGCGCTCCCCGGCGCGTCCTGCGCCGGGTTCTTTCTAGCAAGGCTAGCGCCTTGGGCTTTTTCAAGGAGCGCTACGGTTCGATTCCCCGCGGCTGCGCCGCAACGGTTTGCAAGACGAAATTCGTCAGCGTTGCCTTGTTCTCTCTATCGGGGAGGGGGGAATCGAACCCCCGACCTTCTGCTCCCAAAGCAGACGGAATACCGCTATCCAACCCCCCGTGGCGGATCAAGTATGCCATTTACGCGGCCGTCGTATCAATCCCCCGAAACCGCCGGGATCGACGCGAAGCCTTTTTCCAGGTCCTCGTCGCTCAGGGCCTTGTCGGTCATGGCGCCGGAATTGTAGGCAGTGTAGGCGGTCATGTCGAAATAGCCGGTGCCGGAAAGGCCAAAAAGGATGGTCTTTTTCTCGCCGGAGCGCCGGCATTCCAGGGCCTCGTCGATGGCGGCCTTTATCGCGTGGGCCGATTCGGGCGCGGGCAGTATCCCCTCGCACTTCATAAAGCGGGTCGCCGCGTCAAAAACCGCAAGCTGCGGCTCGGCGCGCGCCTCCAAAAGGCCGTCGTTGTGCAGCTTGGACAGAACCGGGTTCATTCCGTGGTACCTAAGCCCGCCGGCGTGGCCGGGTGCCGGCATAAAGCCGGCGCCAAGGGTGCGCATCATCATAAGCGGCGTGGTTCCGGCGGTGTCGCCAAAGTCGTAGGCGTAGCGGCCCCGCGTAAGCGTCGGGCAGGAAGCCGGCTCCACGGCGATGAAGCGCGCGGCGGATTTCCCGGCAAGGCGCTCGGCGACGAAGGGCGCGATAAGCCCGCCCAGGTTCGAGCCGCCGCCGGCGCAGCCTATCACGATATCGGGCCGAAGGCCGTACTTGTCCAGCGCGGCCTTGGCCTCAAGCCCGATCACCGATTGATGAAGCATCACATGGTTAAGGACGCTGCCCAAAACGTAGCGGCATTTGTCCGACCTTCGCGAGGCTTCCATCGCCTCGGAAATCGCGCAGCCAAGCGAGCCGCCTGAGTCGGGGTTGGCCGCGAGAATCCGCCGGCCGGCTTCCGTGGTGTCCGAGGGCGAGGGAATAACCCGCGCGCCGTAGCTTTCCATCAGCGCCTTTCTGTAAGGCTTTTGCTCGGAGCTGACTTTTACCATATAAACGCTTAGATCCAGGCCGTAAAAGCCGCAGGCCATCGCCATCGCCGAGCCCCATTGCCCGGCGCCCGTTTCCGTGGCAAGGGAGCTAAGGCCCTCTTCCCGCGCGTAAAAGGCCTGCGGCCCGGCGGAGTTCAGCTTGTGCGAGCCGGAAGTGTTCGTGCCTTCGAACTTGTAGTAAATCTCCGCCGGCGTGTCCAGGGCCTTTTCCAAATAATAGGCGCGAATCAGGGGCGAGGGGCGAAAGGCGCGGTAAAAATCGAGAATGCCCTCGGGAATGGGCACGAAGCGGCTTTCCTCGTCAAGCTCCTGCCGTGCGGCCTCGGCGGACAGTATCGCGCGAAGGTCTTCCTCGGTTATCGGTTTGAAGGTTTGCGGATGAAGCATTGGCGCCGGCTTTGTCGGCATGTCGGCCCTTAGGTTGTACCAGGCGTCGGGCATCTCATCTTCGGCGAGGTAGATTCTTGTGGGGATTCTGCGCTTCATGTGCGGCTCCTTGCGATGTAGTTTCTTTATTATGCTATTACGACGGCGGCGCAGAGGTCAAGGCGGGGCCAAAGCGCCTTTAGCGCTTTGGCCTCGGAGTTATGATGCGGGCTAAAGCCCGCATCATAACTCCACGCTTGGTTGCCCTGACCGAGGTCCCGCGCGCGGCGGAGCGCAGGGGGTCACGGAATAAAGGCCACAGATCCAAAGGCCGCGAGGCCCCCAATTTGACTTCCGAGCCGGAAATGCTTATTTTTTTTCTGCCAAGCGACTATCGATGTCTCGAAAATTTGCTTTGGGATAAATTTGTGAACGCGCTTGTCGGAGGAATGGATGAAGATCGGTTTTAGAATAACTTTGCTCATGGTTACGATGAACCTTGCCAGCATTGGCGTGATCGGAGCGGTAATCAGCTTGCAGGCGCGCGGCGCCGCCGAGAATTTGGGAGGAAGCCTTGCGCAGGTCAGGGCCAGGCAGCTTGCCGAGGAATTTGACAATTTTCTTCAAAGCCATTGGAGCATGGTAAGCTCCACGGTCGCCATTGTCAGCCAGTTCGAATCCATCCCCGAGGATTCCAGGCGCGAATTTTTAAGCAACGCGGCAAGAAGCGTCGTGGAGGCCGGGGCTTTCGTCGCCAACTCGTGGATCATCTGGGACGCGAACGCTCTGGACGGCGCGGACTCGGCGCGCATTGGATACGCCGGAACCAACGACGCCGGGCGCTTCGTCCCCGGCTACGTTCGCAATCGCGCAGGAAACATAACGCTGTACCTAAGGCGCGATTTTGACAACGACAACTTTTATTTCCTGCCAAGAGTCATGAACAGGCAAATAATAACCAATCCCTATGAAAGGCTTCTCGCCAACGAGGTTCGCAACATCGCAACCATCTCCGCGCCAGTGCGCAACTCGGCCGGCGCCATTGTCGGAATTGTGGGTATTGACATAGACCTTGACATTCTTAATGACATTGGGCAAAATTTCACGCGGGTTTTCCAAGGAACGCTGACGGCGGCCTTTAGCAATAATGGCACCATCGTTTCCCACTTCGACAGGGCGCGAATAGGAAGGAACATGCGGGAAACCGAGGCTGACATTCTTGGAGAAGATCTCCATTTATTCGCGGCAGCCATTCAAAACGGCACGGAAACAAATCTGAGCCTTAGGATGGGCAGGGATCAATATTTGTTTTTTTCCATTCCCATTCCCATCGCCGATTTTTCGGACGATTGGGCCCTCGCGATAGCGATACCTATGGACGAAGTTTTGGCCGACTCCAACGCGACGATAATCTTCGCGATTGTATTGTGCGCGGTCATGCTTGCGTTGGCGATTTTTGTCTCTCTGTTTGTGTCGAAGAGATTGGCCAAGCCAATCGTGGACATGGCGGAAATTCTTAACGATATTGCCAACGGCGACGCTGACATGACAAAAAGGCTGCCGGAAAAAGGCAACGACGAAATAGGCGCCGCTTCGCGCTATTTCAATCAGACTATGGAAGGTTTCCGGCAAATGATCATAAAGATCAAAAACAAGGCGGCGACTCTTTCCGAAATTGGCAACGATCTTGCAAGCAATATGATTCAGACCGCCGGCGCGATGAACGAGATCACGGCGAACATCCACGGGATAAAGGGCCGCGTGATGAACCAGAGCGCGAGCGTAAGCGAGACGGGCGCGACGATGGAGCAGGTTACGATGAACATCGACAAGCTCAACACGCACATCGAAAGGCAGTCCGGCGCGGTGGCGCAGGCGTCGTCGGCCATCGAAGAGATGCTCGCGAACATTCGTTCGGTAACGACGACTCTCGTCAAGAACAGCGAAAATGTAAGAAACCTCCAGGAATCGTCGGAAACAGGCCGGCATAGCCTTCAGGACGTGGCGGCGGACATTCAGGAAATCTCGCGCGAGTCCGAGGGCCTTCTTGAAATAAACGCCGTGATGGAAAATATCGCGAGCCAGACGAACCTGCTTTCGATGAACGCCGCGATCGAGGCCGCACATGCAGGCGAGTCCGGCAAGGGCTTTGCCGTGGTGGCCGACGAGATCCGCAAGCTCGCCGAATCGTCGGGCGATCAGTCCAAGACTATTGGCAGCGTTTTGAAGAAGATCAAGGAGGCCATCGACAAGATCATGCGTTCCACCGACAATGTTCTTGACAAATTCGAGTCCATTGATCGCGGCGTAAGGGTGGTCTCGGAACAGGAGGAATTGATCCGCGCCGCGATGGAGGAGCAGCGCGAGGGAAGCCGGCAGGTGCTCAGCGCCTCCGGGCAGGTAAGCGACATTACTCAAGAGGTAAAGAGCGGCTCCTCGGCAATGCTTGAAGGCAGCCGGGAAGTGATACAGGAAAGCCGAAACCTGGAAAGCGCCACGCAGGAAATCACAGGCGGCGTAAACGAAATGGCCACTGGCGCCGGCGAGATCAACAGGGCCGTTAATAGCATTAACGAGCTGAGCGAGCGCAACAGGGAAAATATCGCGGAGCTTGTGCGCGCGGTAGCGCAGTTTAAGGTTTAAACGGGGGGCCGCGCGGCCTTTTGACCTAAGGCCTTTGATCCGTGGCCCCCTGCGCTCCGCCGCGCGCGGGACCTCGGTCATG
>WRAL01000171.1 GCA_009780285.1 Treponema sp. | reverse complement strand
TTCCGGAATATTCGGTTTGCAAAATCGAAACGTTCGGTAATTCCTTGCCAGGCAAGGAATTACCTCAGCCTGCATTCCGTCATTTGAATATTCCGGAACACTAGTGTTCCGGAATATTCGGTTTGCAAAATCGCAACGTTCGGTAATTCCTTGCCAGGCAAGGAATTACCTCAACCTGCATACCGTCATTTGAATATTCCGGAACACTAGCCTGAGCCGGGCAATAAAAAATAAGCCCCGCTATCGGCGGGGCTTATTTTTTGTCGGCGGCCTTGCGCTTCATGTCGGCCGTCAGCTTGCTGTTCCAAACGTCGATCTTCCTCCTTATAATGTCCGCCTCCTCCCTCGCGCCGGTAAGAAGGTTGAGCCTTTTAAGCGCCGAGAGATAATTCAGGCTCTTGCTGAAATCGTCGGCGCTTTTTGAAAACAGCTCGTACTTTTCCCTTTGGCGCTCCGCCGCGTTGGCAAGAAGCTTTCTGGTAAGGCGCAAGTGCCGTATGGTGGGCTCGTAATGCGGGGAGCGCATGTCGGTGTTGGCGGCGATCTGATCGAGGTTAAGAAGATTTTTCGCCACGACCGCAAGCCGGCCGGAAAGGTCGGCGAAAGTCCACTTCCATTTGCTGTTGTCCCCGTAGCCGAGCTCAATGAGGTCTATCGAAAGCCCCATTTTTTGAACGAGGGCAAAGCGCGCCGCCGGGCTGACCGATTCTATCTCGTCGAGCTTGTCCTTGTAATCGGAAAAGGGCGCGTCCACGTAGCCGGTTACGACTTCCTCGGCGTACATTATGCTTTTAAGCACGGCCTTTCTCGCCTCTCCCAGGGCGCTTTCGTCCCTGGATTTTAGCAGCTCGCCGGAAATGCCGTTTACGGCAAGGTACTGGGAAGCGAGGTTGAGCATCTCTTCGGCCAGCGCCATTTTTTTCGGGGAGGAATATGAGCCGGCGGCCTGGCCGTCGGCCTTTATCGCCTCCAGCTCCGCCTTTTCATCGAGGAGTATACGTTTGGCCTCTTCGTGGTACGGCTTTACCCGCTCCTCAAAAAGCGCCAGATTTTCGGCGGTCCTAGCCATAGCTTACCCCCTCTGTCCGTATCTGGAAATCAGCTCGTCGGCATGGGCAAGCGCGACCTCGCCCTTGCCGCCTGCCAGCATCCTGGCGATCTCCAGCCTCCTTTCCTCCCCTTCCACCTGCCTTACGCCGGTGAAGGTCCTTCCGCCCTCGGCGCGCTTTTCAACCTTGAAATGGTTGCCGGCGCGAACGGCTATGCTGGCCAAATGCGTTACGCAAAAGATTTGCCGCGCCGTCCCTATCTTTTCAAGGTATTCGCCCACGGCAAGCGCCACTTCGCCGCCTATTCCGGCGTCGATCTCATCGAAGATCATCGTTTCTATGCTATCGGCATGGGCGCCGGCGGGCTTGACCCCTTCGGCCTCCCGCGCCGACTTTATCGCCAGCATCACGCGGGAACGCTCCCCGCCGGATGCCACCCGCGAAAGCTCCTTAAGCGGCTCGCCTGAGTTCGCGGAAATAAGGAATTCCACCTCGTCCGCGCCGTATGGCCCGTAAACGCCCGCGCCGTCGCGGGTTTTGGCGCTTACCTCCGTGGTAAACCTCGCGCTTGCCATGCCAAGGTTTTTAAGCGCCGCCGTTATGCGCTCCTCTAGCGCGAGGGCGGCGGCCTTGCGCTTCTGGCGCAACGAGGCGGCGCCGGAGGCCACGCTTTTTTCCAGCCTTGAAACGTCGTTCTCTAAAATATCGCGATTTTCCTCAAAGGAAACAAGGGTTTCGATTTCGGCCTCGGCCGCGGCGCGGTAGGCAAGCACCGGATCCTGCGCGCCGGGGCTTTCCTTGGCGCCGCCATATTTTTTCCCAAGCCGGTACAAAAGGGCCAGGCGCTCGTCCACCTCGCTCTGGCGCCGGGGATCGTAGCTAAGGCCCTCGCGGTAGGAGCGGAACTCGTGGGCTATGTCCTCGGCCTCGTAGTAAAGGCCCTCGATGCGCCTGCCTATTTCCCCAAGCGAGGAATCTATGGCCGCCGCCGCGTCGATGGCGGCGCGAGCATGGCGAGCCATGCTTAAAAGCGATTCCTCACCGTCGTAAAGGGAATCGGCGGCGCCGTTTACCTGGGACGCCAGCCTTTCGAAGTCGCCCAGGGCGCGCGCCTCGTTTTCAAGCTCGCTCAACTCGCCAGGCTTAATTTTCGCGGCCGTTATTTCGTCCACGGCATAGCGCAGAAGCTCGAGGCGCGCGTCCCGGTCGCGCTCGGAATGCCGCGAGGCTTCCAGCGTCTTGCGTTTTTCGGAAAGCTCGGAAAAAAGCCGGCCGTAAGCGGCGACCTCCTCCTCGATGCCGGCGAAGCGGTCCAGGCAGGCCCGATGGCTTTCCTTGCGAAGAAGCGAGCCGTGATCCCTCTGGCCGTGCAGATCGAAAAGCAGGGCCATAAAGTCGCTCAGATCCGCCCGGGTCGCAGGCGCGTTCTGGATATAAATCGATCCCCGGCCGGCGGCCTTTAGGCTCCGGCGCACCGTTACCTCGCCGTCCTCGCACTCTATGTCGCGGCTCCTAAGCCATTCCAGCGCCTCGACGTTGCCCGGCCGTATGGAAACGACGGCGGAAACGCTGGCCTCCTCGCTGCCGGAGCGAATCACGTCCGCGTCGGCCTTGGCGCCCATCAAAAAGCCCAGCGATCCCACTATGATCGACTTGCCGGCGCCGGTTTCCCCGGAAAGAACGTTGAAGCCCGGCGCGAAGGAAAGCGAGACCGACTCGATCAGCGCGTAGTTTTTTATCGAAAGCTCTTCAAGCATCCAAGCCTCCTTGCGCGCCTGAGTTTTCGGCCGCGCTTCCCGACTGCCATGCAAGCTTTTTCCGCAGCGCCGTATAGTAGGCGCCCGTCCCCGAGGTTATAAGCCTGGCGCGCCGGGGAAAGTCGCGCAAGGCCACCGAATCGCCCGGCCTTAAATCCAGCGCGCGCCGCCCGTCCAAGGCAAGCGCCACGGCGCCGGGCCGTCGCTCGGCCACGTCAACGTAAAGGGCCCGCGAGGCCGGAAGAACCAGCGGCCGGCTTGAAAGGCTGAACGGACAAATCGGAATGACGACGCGCGCGTCCATCTCCGGATCGATCACCGGGCCGCCGGCCGCCATTGAATGCGCCGTGGATCCGGTGGGCGTGGCGACGATAAGCCCGTCGCAGCGGTAAGGGCCAAGCTCGGCGAAGGCGCCGCAGGGCATTTCGGACCGGGCATCGAGGCTTATAAGACGCGCGCCGTCGGAAGAGGAAATCAGCGCGTCGTTAAGGCAGGTGCCCAGGCGCGAGGCGCGGCCTTCCCTTTCCAGCCAGACATCCATCATGCTTCTTTCGGAAACGCGCGCCTCGCCGGAAAGCCAGCTTTGGAAAACGGCCTCCCATTCGCGCATTTCCACCCCGGCGAGGAATCCCACCCTGCCCAAATGCGCCGGCAATATGGGCGTGGCGGACTCGGCCAGCGCGCGCGCCGCGAAAAGGGCCGTGCCGTCGCCGCCAAGGCTAAAGGCCAGGTCCCACTCGCCCTCGGGGGCGGCGGCCGACCTTTCCTCGATTAAAAATTCCGTTACTTCGACGGAGTCGCCTTCCAGCCTTTGCCGTATCTCCCGCGCCGCCTCGCGCGCGCATTCCTTTCGCGGATTGACAAAAAGTATCGCCCTGCGAAGCGAGGGCCTCTCTTTCGCCATTCGCGCGCTCCTAGGGAAGGGTCGTTATCAGCTTGGCGACCCGCTCGGCCTCGCTGGAGCGCAGCCTGGGATAAAGCGGGAACAAAACGGTCCGCAGCGAAAGCGAGTGGCTTATGGGGCAGAGCCTCTGATCCACGGCGCCGGTTCCCATAAGGCTGTCGGAAAAGGCGGTTTCCACGGCTATTTCCTTCTTGCGCGCGTAGGCCGCCACGTCCTTGACGCTGGATTCAAGGACAAGGGGAAAGGCGTAGGCATTGTGCCTCGCGCCTTCAAGCGGGGCGAAACGCTTGTGCCGGCAGCGAAGGCTGGCCTTAAGGTAAAATTCGGCGATTTCCTTGCGGCGCTCGGCGCTGCGCTCCGTTTCCCGGAACTGCGAGGCGGCCAGCGCGGCGTTCATGTCCGGCAGGCAGTATTCCTGCGGAAGGCCCGAATGCGCGCGCAGGGGGCCGGAATCCCTTTTGTTCATCGAAAAAAGAAGCGCGCCCCCGCCGGAAGTAAGCACGTCCCGCGCCTCGAGGCCCAGGACGGAAAAAATCCCCCCCGCGCCGCCTCCCTGCGCGACTGCCCCTCCTTGCGCGACGGCTTCCCCTTCCGGCTCCGGCCCGTAGCTTTGGGAAATGTCCTCGATTATCGGCAGGCCAAGATCGGCCAGGGACGCAAGGTCGGGAACGAAGCCAAGGGTATGATGCAGAAGAACGCAGCGCGGCCTTGCATCCGGCCCGGCGTCGGCGATGGCCTTTTCCGCGCTTTCGCGGCTCAGGCAGGGAAAGGAAAAC
>WRAL01000170.1 GCA_009780285.1 Treponema sp. | reverse complement strand
TAAATAAAATGAAAAGTTCTAATTTTCAACACCGCAGAAATATTTTAGAGGCGCAAAGGCGCCTTGCCCAGCGGTTTTTCCCATAGAAGCGCGGCCTCTCCTCCAAGGTGCCCAGCGCCCTTGCCCTCGGCCAGCGGCCGTCGCGCGCTCTGCGCGCAACGGCGCTGAAGATGGGCCAGAGCGCCTTTGACGTTTTGGCCTCCAAACTCCACGCATGGTTGCGATGCCCGAGGTCCCGCGAGCGGCGGAGCGCAGAGGGCGGGCCAACGTGCCGCAGGCGCGTTGGCCTCGGAGTTTTGCTCCGCAAAACTCCACCCATGGTTGCCCAGATCGAAGGCCTTAGATCCCAAAGGCCACGCGGCTCCACCCTTGCATCCAACACCGCCGCGCGATACATTTAAACCATGAACCATGTCGAAGCGCTGCTTTTAGAAAACTCGGGCAGGCTGGATGCGCTCTTCGTCTTCCCGACGGAGACGGCGCTTTCGCGCTGGGCGGACAGGCTGCTCGTGGCACGCGGCGGAGGCACGCTTGCCATGGAACAGTTCGTCGCCTGGGACAAGTTCAAGCAAAGCTACATAAGCTCGCGCCGGCCGGGAAGAAAGAGCGCGCCGGCGGCGCTGCGCAAGATTTTCGCCAGCGCCGTCGCGCGAAAAAACGCCGAAAGCTGCGCCACGGGCGAAAGGCCCTTTTTCCAGGCGCTGATCCTTCCGCGTTGGGCCAGCGGCTCGGACTCCTTCGCGCGCTGGATCGCCGGCATTTTGCCGGGCCTGGCGCTCTGGCACCGGGAGGCGGCGCGCCTTCCCATTTCCGAAATAGGCTCGGCCGAGGCGGCGCGCACGGCGGCCGAGTTTTCCGGCGAGGATGCCGACCTTTTCGCGCTGGCCCTCGAATACTCGAGCTTCCTCGACGAAAACGGCCTTTTCGAGCCGGCCTGGGAATCGCCGCCCTTCAAGGATCCTGGCAAGGACTGCTATATTTTTTTCGCGGAGGCGCTTTCCGATTTCGACGAATACAAAAATCTTTTGGAAGAAAACCCTCGCGTTAAAATTGTCGGAGCGGTCGTGCCTCAAAAAGGCACGACCGCGCCACAGGAACGCAATCACGAAGCCTTTTTCTATTCCAACTCTCGCGGCGAGATCGCCGAAGCGGCGCTTTACATCTTAGCCCTGCGAGAAAAGGGCGTTGAATGGGATTCAATTTCCGTAAGCCTTCCCGAAGGCCAGTTCTATGAACCCTATCTTCTTAGGGAATTTGAAAATAGAAACATTCCCTTCGCCAAGCTCTACGGCGCGCCGCTGGCATCCTATCCGGCTGGCGCTTTCTTCGCCGACATCGCCAACTGCGCGTCAAGCGATTTTTCTTTTGCCTCGATCGCCGCGCTTCTTTTAAACGCGCGCCTGCCTTGGAAACAAGGCGCCGAATCGGAGGCGCTGTCGCGCTTCGGGCTGCGCAACAACTGCGTAAGTTCCTGGACGGAAAAAACCGAGGACGGCGAGCGCGCAAAGGTAAACGTTTGGGAAGACGCTTTTTCAAGGCCGCTTGGAGGCGCGGATCCAGATATGCGCAAATTTTTTTATGACTTTAAAAAAATGGCGCTTAACATACGGCGTGCGGAATCTTTTTCGGAAATACGCAAGTCCTATTTCATCTTTCGCGAGCGCTTTTTCGACATGGAAAACTGTTCCGAGGAAACAAACCTCGTTCTTGCGCGCTGTATCTCCGAGCTTATGAAACTCGTCACGCTCGAAAATGATTTCCCCAGCGCCCGCGCGCCGGATCCTTGCGCCTTTTTTGTTGAACATTTGCGCGAAACGACTTACCACCGGCAGCAGCCTTCATCCGGCGTGGCGATTTTGCCTTACCAGGCGGCGGCGGCGGCGCCCTTCGACTGTCACATTATTCTAGGCGCAAGCCAGGACAGCCTTCAAACGGTGTTCGCGCCGCTTTCGTTTCTTTCGGCAGTAAAGCGAAAAAAATACAATGTTAAGGACAATGACGCTTCGCTCGACTTTATCGCGCTTCACCGTTTTAATTCCAGGCTTCCGGCTGCTTTTTTCTGTGCCGAGCAAACCTTTTCCGGCTATGCCATCGCTCACGGCGCGCTGGGCGCAAACTTAAAGCCTGCTGCGCGCAAGGGCGGCGCGGATAATACGTTCGCCGCCGACTATTTTATGGAAGAAAATAGGTTTTTGGAACGAGCGCGTTCTTTGGAACGCGAACGTTCCGTGGAACTTGGCCCGCTGCGCGCCTTGCATCCCAACCAAAGCCGGGGCTTCGAGGCCTGGTCGCGCAGGCGCGCGCTACGGCCCGGCTCAAAGGCCGTCTTTTCGCGCGAGCATCCCTTTGCCCTTTTTGCCCGCGAAAGGTTTTGCAAGGAAGACGGCGCGGTTAGGGTTTCGCCTTCGTCGCTTGGGCCTTATTTCCAGTGCCGGCACAAATGGATTTTTTCAAGGGCGCTAAGGATCGAGGCGCTGGAAATAGACGCGGCGCTCACCGCCGACAATATGGCCGGCATCGCGCATCACGCAGTCCTAAATCTTTTTTTTTACGACCTTATAGCTAAAGGCGCGCCGCTTCCCGCGCCTGAAAATAACGGCAGCCAGGAAAAGCCGGTCGCGAAATTGCCGGCGGAGCTTCGCGAGCTTCTTTGGCAAAAGATAGAAATGGTTTTTGATAATTTCCCCGCGCTTCCCGGCGGCCGCATGGAAATGAGCATGCTTGCCGCGCGGCTCCTTCGCGCGCAGAAAAAAGCCTTCGCCCTGCGCCTTGAAAGATTCCTTGGCGTTTTTCTTTCCTTTTTTGCCGGCTTCCGCGCCGTCGAAAGCGAGGCGCGCCATAGCCTCGATTGTCCCAGCGCCGCGCTGGACGGAACGGTGGACCTGGTTCTGCAAGACGCGCGCGACGATTCGCAGGCCTTCGGCTCGCTTGCCATCGTCGATTTTAAAACCGCCTCTGCGCCGGAGCTCGCTCGCCATTTCAAGGATAGCGAACTTTCCGACTTTCAGATCCCGGCCTACCTGCGCCTGGTCGAGACGGCGAGCGGAAACGAGGTAAGCGCGGCTACTTTTTTCAGTGTCATAGATCCTAAGACGCGCGTTTGGATAGGGTTTTTGAATAATGTTTTTAATGGAAAAAGAACGCCGAAAAAAGAGGACGGAAGCGTTGATCGCGCGGGCGAGGGTTTCGCGCTTATGATGACGGATTTTGACGAAAAGGCCGCGCGTTTCGCAAGGGAAGTGTCGGCCGGTGATTTTCCGGCCGTGCCCTCGTATTGCGAACATTGTCAAAAATGCGAGCATCAGGGAATCTGCCGCTCGCTTTACAAGGTAAAATAATTATGGAAAAAACTGAAACGCTGCCCCGGCCGGCATTAAACGAAGAACAAAGCCGCGCGGCCTACTGCGAGCAAAGCGCCGTCGTTTCCGCCGGCGCCGGATCCGGCAAGACCATGGTTCTTGCAAGCCGCTATTCCTGGCTCATCACCGAAAAAAAAATCCGCGCGCCTGAAATCCTGACGCTTACCTTTACAAAAAAAGCCGCGGCCCAAATGTACCGGCGCATACATCTCGAGCTTTCTCGCATAGCGCGCGAGGGCCAGGGCGAAAAAAGCGCTCTTGCGCAAAGGGCCTTGGACGAGTTCGCCCACGCGCGAATACAAACGCTGGACTCCTACTGCGCCTCAATCGCGAGGCAGGCTTCCGGGCGCTATGGAGTAAGCCCTGATTTTTCGATCGACGAGGAACGCTGCCGGCGCCTTGCCGCCGATATTTCCCTTCCTTTCGCGATCACGATGCGCGCGCATCCGGCAATGGAAAAACTGTATTCGCGCAAAAGCCCCATGCGAGTTGCCCGGGATATTTTTTCCGCCGCGCTTTGCGAGCATACCGGAATCGACTTTTCACGGGATGATTTTCAAAAAAATATTAACGGCCAATTCGAAATGGCCCTCGCGCAATGGAAAAAGCAAAGCGCCGTCATTACAGGAAAGCTCGACGCGCTGCGCGCCGCTCACGGGGAAAGCGAAAAGTACCACCCGGATCTCGGCCCGCTTCTTGCGCGCTACGAAAGCGCAATGTTCCCCGGCGAAAAGGAGCTTGCCGATTATTTAACGGCCATTCGGGAAATGCCGGGAGAGGAAGCCGTTGGCCAGGCCGAATCCAGCGAGGCGCGCGCGCGCATGATTAGTCTCTGCGCATTTCTTTCTTCCATTAATACGCTTAACCTTGCAAAAGGATCGC
Organism: Treponema sp.; assembly: GCA_009780285.1. Classification (GTDB taxonomy): domain Bacteria; phylum Spirochaetota; class Spirochaetia; order Treponematales; family Breznakiellaceae; genus WQXQ01. The sequence goes on along the minus strand of WRAL01000170.1, from coordinate 265 downwards.
CGAGAAATAATCCCGCAAAGGATATTTTAAAGGAACTGCGCCTGCTCTTCGCCGATTTTTCATCATTGATTGTTTTTTTTATTCAGGCCGGTCTTATCTATTCATCGCTTGCGTTACTGTCGGAGCTACAGGAAGAATATGCCGAGCGCAAACGATCCCAAGGCGCGCTTGCCTTCGCCGACGTCGCTCGCCTTGCAAGAACGATTCTTTTGGAACAGCGCGATATACGCCAAAGCGAAAAAGAAGCTTTCAAGGCTATCATGAT
>WRAL01000169.1 GCA_009780285.1 Treponema sp. | reverse complement strand
TTTTCTACGGCCTTGCCCGCAACTACGGCGTGGCTATCCTCCTTTTGACCCTGCTCGTCAGAATCGCGCTCTTCCCGCTCACGAAAAAGCAGTCCGAGTCGATGATGCGGATGCAGGCCTTCGCGCCCAAGATCAAGGAGCTTCAGGAAAAGTACAAGGACAACAAGCAAAAGCTCAACCTGGAAATGATGGAGCTCTACAAAAAAGAGGGATACAATCCGCTGAAGGGCTGCCTGCCCATGCTTCTTCAGTTCCCGATTTTTATCGCCATGTTCAATCTTTTCAGGACGCATTTCGAGCTGCGCGGCGCCATGTTCATCCCCGGCTGGATCCCGGACCTTTCGCTGCCGGAATCGATCTGGAATTTCCCGCCGGGCGTCGTCCTTCCGATCCTTGGCTGGACGGCTATTCGCCTTCTGCCCTTCGTTCAGGCGGCGACGCAGATTCTTTCGATGAAGATCATGCAGACCCCGGATCAGAAGTCGAACAAGCAGATGCGCGTCATCATGTACATCATGCCGGTGGTTTTCTTTTTCATCCTGTACGACATGCCTTCCGGCCTGCTCGTGTACTGGACCTTCACCAACGCGCTTACTATGGTGCAGCACGTCGCGCTCACCAAGTACCTGCGCTCGAGAAAGCCCGCGCCTGCGCCCGCGGCCGTCGTTTCGGCCGGAAAGAAGGCTTCCGGCGCGGCGGGGCAGGGCAAGAAAGGCTCTTCGTCCGGCGCCGTGACGCCGCCGCCGAAGAAAAGAAAGAAGAGGTAATCAAGCCCGGCTGGGAAGGGCGGCCGTCCGAGCCAAGCCGGCAAAGGAGTAGCGATGACATACGAATTTGAAGGCCGAACCGAAAAAGAGGCCATCGACGGCGCGGCCGAAAAACTTGGCCTTGAGAAAGACGCGTTTGAGGTCGAAATTCTGGAAACCCAGCGCCAAGGACTTTTTAAGAAAGGCTTCGTGCGCATAAGGGTTCACGTGGAGGGTCTGGCCGCGGTCGCGGCCGCGGAGGAAAGCTCGCCAAAGGCCAGGCGCGCGCCGGCCTTCGCGAATGCCGAGGAGCGCCGCGATTTCGAGGAAGAGGTGAGGGAGTTCGTTTCCCAGGTGATAGCGAAAATGGGCTACGCGGGGCAGGTTTCGATCCTGTTTCGCGAGGAAAGCAAGCTCGGCCTTAAGATCGACTCGGATCACTCGGCCATTTTGATAGGGAAAAAGGGCAAGAACATCGACGCGCTGCAGCTTTTGGCCAACGTCTACGCCAGGCAAAAGGGCCATGACGACATGCGCATAGTCCTGGACAGCGAGAACTACCGGATTCGCCGGGAGGAATCGCTGGTGCGCCTGGCCTACGCCATGGCCGATCGCGTCGGGGAAACGCGCTCGTCGGTGCTGCTTGAGCCGATGAACCCCTTCGATCGGCGTCTTATTCACACGACGCTCAACGATATCGCCCATGTCGAAACCAAAAGCGAGGGCGATGGTTTATACAAAAGGGTGCGCGTCTCGTTTTTGGGCGCCGGGGCCAAGCGCCACTCGGCTCAGGGCGCCGGAACAAGGTAGGCTCGGGCGCGCGATGGGAGGTGAAAGCTGAAAAAAAAGCCGCTTTACGCGCTGGCGTTCCTTCTGCTCTGCCCGTTTCCGGCCTTCGGCGCGAGCGTCGAGGCCTTGGTGGGCCCCGTCCGCGCCGGCGAGCTGCGGTCGCCGGAGGCGCCGGTTCTGGGGGAAACGCAGACGAGGAATCCCTCGCTGCGCCTCACGCCCAGGCATGCGCAGGTCGAGGATTTCGTGGCGCAGGCGATGAGCGATCTTGGCCCCGGCGTTCTTTCCGAGGCGCTTTTCCTCTACCGAAAGCCGCACGGCCGGGACGAGCCCTGGACGCCGGAGGAAATGACCATGCTTTTTAATCGGACCGTGGCGCTGAGCACCCTCGCCGGCATCGAGTACTTTTCCGCCAGCCGCGGCGCCATGCGCGTCCTTTACGAAACGTCGAGCGTGATCGACGCCCCGGGCACGAGGCGGGCCCTTGCGGATCCGGTCTTCGCAAGCCCGCCGGCCTCGCTTTCGCTTTACGCCCGGCAAAGGGATCTGACCTTCGGGGACAACACCTACCGCTTCGACTATATCACCGGCCCGGACTTGATCCTCTTTTCGCAGGAAAACATAACCGCGATGAGCGTGGGGATAATTCCGGCGATAGGCAGGAACAGGTTCAGGATGACGCTTGCGGTGATAGATGCGGGGGATTCGCTGCTCGTTTACGCGGCGGCGATGGCCAGGGTCGCGACGCTTCTGGGGATGGGCGAAAGGGTCAGCGACTCTTTCAACAACCGCCTTCACGCGGCGCTGGGCTGGTTTTCCGGCCACGCGGATCAGGTTTTTGGAAGCATCTGATGAATTATGGGTACCTTGCCATAAGGTTTTTTGGGTTTACGCCGCCGACGTCGCGACAAATCGTGGCGCGGACGACGGCAATATCATGGAGGTAGTTTGGTTATGGAAAGAAAGACACGATCGTTCGCGTTAGGATTCGCGCGCGCGCGGGGGCTTCCCGCGCCGGCCCGAATATTCGCGGCCCTTGCCCCGGCGGCCATCATGCTTTCCTGCGCGAGCGTGTCGCAGGCGGATTTGATAAGGCTTGACGCGGCGATGGCGCGGGCCGAGCAATCAAGGGAGCTTGCCGCGGATCTGCGCGGCGAGGAGCATTTCCCGGCCGAGTGGGCGACGGCGCAGGCGCATTACGACGACGGCCTTGCATCCGCCACTAACACCAGGGCGAGGGTAAACTCCGCCGTAAGATCGCTCACCGCCGCGGCGGACGGCTTCGACGATATAGTGGAACGGGTAATGCCGCTTATCGCGGAGGATCTTGCCCGGGCGCGCGCCGCGTTGGCGGCCGCCGAGACGAGGGCTCAGGGCGCCCGCGACGGCGCCGAGAGAGTGCAGGGCCAGACGCGCTTCCCGGAAGACTGGGATGACGCGGACGCTTTGTTCCAAAGCGCTCAGGGCGTGGACGCGAGGGTATTCAACTCGATCGCGCTGGCGATTACGCTGTTCGACGCGGCCGTCAAGGGCTTTGACGAGATCACGGCAAAAAGCGCCGTGCTTGTCGCGCAGGAGCTGGAAGCCGCCAGGCTGGAAAGGCAGGCGGCGCTTGAGGCCGCGCAGAGGTCAAGAGGCGAGGCGCTGGCGAGAAGGGCCTCGACGTTTTTCCCGAACGAATGGCGGGAAGCGGAAGCCCAATTGCGCGACGCTCAGACGGCGCCGGTTCTTTCCCTTCCCCAGGCGCTTGACGCCATAGCCATGCTTGACGCCGTGGCCGCCGTTTACGCCGATCTTTACGAAAGGAGCCAGCCGCATATCGAAAGGGAAGAGGCTGAAAGAGTCGCGGCCGCGCAGAGGACCGACGCGACGCGCGCGCTTCAGACGGCGACGACAAGGGCCGACGCATCGCGGCGCGCGGCGATGGCCGCGGACGGGCAAACCCATTTCCCCAACGACTGGAGGGCCGCGGAGGATCTCAACACGGCCGGAAGGGTCAGGCGCGACGAAACGGCCGGAATTCTTGAGGCCGTGACCCAGCTTAATTCAGCGGCGGACAGGTACGACAACATAGCGCAGCGCGCCGCTCCTATCGTCGCGCGGCAGACCGACGAGGCGACCCGAGCGCTGCAGGCGGCGACGACGCGAATGCAAACCTCTCGGGCCGCGGCGGTGGCCGTCGACGCGCAGACCTTCTTCCCCGCGGACTGGAGAAACGCGGAAACGCAGAACGCCAACGCCGGCAGGGCAAGGCGCGGAACGCTCGAGGAGATGCGCGCCGCGACGGCGCTCTTCACTCAGGCGGCGACCAGCTACGACGACCTTGCGCGCAGAAGCGGCCCGCTTTTCGCCTCGGCGCGGACCGAGGCGACGAACGCGCTGAACGCGGCCGTCGCGCGCGCTTCCCAGGCGAGGCAGGCGGCGCAGGCGGCTTTCGCCGAGGATAACTTCCCCACCGACTGGGCGAACCTTGAGACAAGGCATCGCGCGGCGGAAAACGCCAACCGCCAAACCGCGGCCGAGATGCAAAGCGCCTCGAACCTCTACGCGCAGGTCGCGACGGCCTTCGACGATCTTGCCAGGAGAAGCGCGATCCTTTCGCAGCAGAACGAGGAAGCCGCGTATGGGGCGCGGGCCGTGGCGCAGGAAGAACGCGGCCTGGCGATAGAGGCAAGGGCCGACGTCGGAGCGCGCGCGCATTTCGACGCGGCGGACTCGCGGTTTACGGAGGCCGGCGGCGCCCTTAACGCCGGAAATTTCACCGGCGCCCTGAGGCTGTACAATCAGGCGGCGACCGGCTTCGTCGCTTCCGTGGGGGAAGCGCAAAGGCTGCGCGGGGTTGCCGGCGCGGGCATAGACCAGGCATGGCAGAGGCGCGAGGAAAGCATTATCTTCGCGACGGAGGCCGGACTTACATTGGAGGAAGGCGGTGGAATATAACAAAAAAACTGCGCGGGCCCTTTTCGCCGCGCTCATGGCG
>WRAL01000168.1 GCA_009780285.1 Treponema sp. | reverse complement strand
GGCGAAAAAGGCGCTCCTTCGCGAGACGGACGACGTGCATCCGGATCCCTTCTACGCCGCCCTCGAGGAAGAGCTTTTGCAGCGCATCAACGCGCTGGGCATAGGGCCGCAGGGACTGGGCGGGAGGTCCACGGCGCTGGCGGTAAAGATAGCGGCGACGGGCACGCACATCGCCGGGCTTCCGGTGGCGGTGAACATCAACTGCCACGTCGCGCGGCACGTAAGCGAGGAGCTTTGATCGTATGCAATCAATGGAAGTAAAGCGCATCGTCGCGCCCTTCGAGCCGGGCCTCGCGCGATCCCTTCGCTGCGGCGACAGCGTTCTTTTAAGCGGCGTGGTCTACGCGGCGCGCGACGCGGCGCACAGGCGCCTGGCGCAAATTGCCGCCGAGGGCGGAAAAATGCCCTTCGACCTTGACGGCGCGGTTATCTATTACGTGGGCCCTACGCCGGCGAAGCCGGGAAACCCTATAGGCTCGGCCGGCCCGACCACGGGCTATCGCATGGACGCTTACGCGCCGGCGCTTATTCGGCTCGGGCTTGCCGGCATGATTGGAAAGGGCGCGCGCTCGGCGGAGGTGGCGCGGGCGATGCGGGAATGCGGCGCCGCGTACTTCGCCGCGATAGGGGGCGCCGGCGCGCTTTTGATGCGCTGCGTTCAGGCCAGCGAGATCGTCGCCTACGAGGATCTGGGCGCCGAGGCGATTCGCCGGCTTACGATCAAGGACATGCCGCTTAGGGTGGCGCTGGACAGCGAGGGAAACGACCTTTACGAGCGGGGCCGCGCGGATTACTTGAGCGCCAGGGCCAATGCGCCGTAGGCGCATTGGCCCTGGCGCCGCGTTTATGGCGGGGCGTTACGGGGCAGCGCCCCGTATGGGGGGTAGCGTAAGACGCGCGCAGCGCGGCTGGAGCGAGGGGGGCTTGCCCCCCGCCTTAGGTATTGATTTCCTAGGGAACCGCTGATTAAATAAGGAATTCAGCGGTTCCCTTTAGCTTCTGCTCGCTAGCGCTGCGCAGAAGCGGTTAAGTAGCGCCAATTAAACCCTCATTGGGTTTAATTGGCGCTTCCCTAGGAAGTTAGGAGGAACGATGGGGAAGAGGATAGTTCTCGGGGTGATTGGCGCCGACGTTCACGCCGTGGGAAACAAGGTTTTGTACCACGCCTTCAGCGAGGCCGGCTTCGAGGTTACGAACCTGGGCGTGATGGTCTCGCAGGAGGAGTTTATCGACGCGGCAATCGAGTCGGCGGCGCAGGCGATCATCGTCTCCTCGCTTTACGGCCACGGCGAGCTTGACTGCCGGGGAATGCGGGACAAGTGCCACGAAAGCGGCATAGGGGACATCGTTCTGTACGTGGGCGGAAACATCGTCGTGGGCAAGCAGCCCTTCGAGGACGTGGAAAAGCGCTTCAAGAACATGGGCTTCGACCGGGTTTTTCCCCCGGGAACCGCGCCTGAGGCGGCCATCGAGGCGCTCAGGGAGGATTTGGGGGACTAGGCCGGATGGACGCGGCGCTTCTTATCGATTTCGGAAGCACTTACACCAAGACGACGGCCGTGGACCTGGGCGCCGCGCGCCTTCTCGCCTGCGCCTCCGCGCATACCACCGTCGAGACCGACGTGGGCGAGGGCCTGCGCGCGGCGATGGACGATCTTGAGCGCGCCGCCGGCCGGCCAATCGACTACGGCCTGCGCCTGGCCTGCTCCTCCGCCGCCGGCGGCCTTAAAATGGTGGCCTGCGGCCTCGTGCCGGACTTGACGGCCAAGGCCGCGCGCCTTGCCGCCCTGGGCGCCGGCGCGAAAGTGGCCAGGGTTTTTTCGTTCGAGCTTACCGACGACGACCTTCGCGAGATAGATTCCATCGCGCCGGACATCATCCTTCTGACCGGCGGCACCGACGGCGGCAACTCGAAGTGCGTCGTCCACAACGCCGGGGCGCTCTCAGGCCTTTCGCGGCCCTGCCCCATCGTGGCCGCCGGCAACCGCGCCTGCGCACGCCGGGTAATGGAGGCGCTTGCGGGCCTGGAGGCGCATTCCTGCGAGAACGTCATGCCGGCTTTGGGCGCGCTTAACATCGCGCCGGCGCGGGAAAAAATCCGCGATATTTTTCTGGACAGAATCGTCAGGGCGAAGGGCCTCAGCCGGGAGGCCGCGCTCGTGGACGGGATACTCATGCCCACGCCGGCGGCCGTCCTTGCCGCGACGGAGCTTCTTTCGCTCGGGCATGGGAACGAGCCGGGGCTTGGCGACCTTTTCGCCGTGGATCTCGGCGGCGCCACCACGGACGTGTACTCTATAGCCGAGGGAATGCCCGGGGATTCGGGCGTGATTTTCCGCGGCCTTCCGGAGCCTCGATCCCTTCGCACGGTGGAAGGGGACATAGGAATGCGCTATTCGGCATCCGGCGTGGTCGAGGCCGCCGGCATTTCCAAAGTGGCGCGCCTTTCCGGCCTTTCACAGGAGGCCGCGCTTAGGATGACGAATGAGCTTGCGCGAAGGCCGGACTCGCTGCCGGCCGGCGCCGACGACGAGGCGCTGGACTTCGCGCTGGCCGCGCTGGCCATCGAGACGGCCACGCTTCGCCACGCCGGCGAGATCGAAAAGGTCTACACCGCCGCCGGCGCGGCCTACGTCCAAACGGGAAAGGACCTGCGCGACGCGGCCTGGATCGCGCTGACCGGCGGCGCGCTGGCGCGGGCGAAAAGGCCGGCCGAGCTTGCCGCGCGCGCCATGAGCGACGACTCGCATCCGCAGTCGCTGCGGCCCGCGCGCGCGAAGGCCCTCGTCGATCGGGACTACATCCTTTCCGCGATGGGGCTTCTGGCAAGCCGCGCGCCGGAAGCGGCGCTGAAAATAATGAAACAATCGCTAAAGGCAATTGACTGACAACGAAACTGGAGGAATGTCGAGATGAGCGTAACCAACCGCAAAATAGACGAGGCGGAGTTTTTCAAGTCCAGGGAGCCGGCGCTGGCGAGCTGGCCCACCGGCGCGCAGGTGGACCTGGATCAGGCGGTGGAATTCCACAAAAGCCTTCCGGCGGGAAAGGTCTTTTCGCTCAAGCTGGAAGAGGCCAAGAAAAAAGGCCACACCCTTATCCAGCCGCGCGCCGGAGTCGCCCTGGTGCGCGAGCACATCGAGCTTCTTACCTACCTTCAGGACAAGGGCGAGGCCGACCTTCTTCCCACCACCATAGACAGCTACACGCGCCAGAACCGTTACAAGGAGGCGCAGGACGGAATCGAGGAAAGCGCGCGCCAGAGCAAGTCCATGCTCAACGGCTTTCCGGCGGTGAACCACGGCGTGGACGCCTGCCGCTCGATCATCCAAAGCATCGACATCCCCATACAGATGCGCCACGGGACGCCGGACGCGCGCCTGCTCACCGAGATCGCCTACGCCGGCGGCTTCACGAGCTACGAGGGCGGCGGCATCTCCTACAACATACCCTACGCGAAAAACGTGTCGCTGGAAGCCACCATACGCGACTGGCAGTACGTGGACCGGCTTACCGGCCTGTACGAGGAGCGCGGCGCGCGCATAAACCGCGAGCCTTTCGGCCCCCTCACCGGCACGCTGGTTCCCCCCTGCGTCTCGCACAGCGTGGCGATAATCGAAAGCCTTCTCGCCGCCGAGCAGGGCGTGAAAAACATCACCGTTGGCTACGGGCAATGCGGCAACCTGATACAGGACGTGGCCGCGATACGCTCGCTTGAGGCGCTGACCGAGGAATACCTTGCGAAGTACGGCTACAAGGACATGGTGATAACAACCGTCCTGCATCAATGGATGGGCGGCTTTCCTCAGGACGAGGCCAAGGCCTTCGCCGTTATCTCCTGGGGAAGCTCCGCCGCGGCCCTTTCCAAGGCCACCAAGGTGATAGTGAAAACCCCGCACGAGGCGATGGGCGTTCCCACGATGGAGGCGAACGCGCAAGGCCTGCGCTGCACCAAGCAGCTTATTTCCATGCTGGCCGACCAGACGATACAGGGAACGCGCTACGAGGAGGAGCGCGCCACCATCTGCGCCGAGACGCGCCAGATCGTGGACAAATGCTTCGAGCTTGGCGAGGGCGACATAGCCGTCGGCGCCGTGCGCGCCTTTCAGGCCGGCGTTATCGACGTGCCCTTCGCGCCAAGCAAGCACAACGCCGGCAAGCTCCTTCCGGCGCGGGACAACCAGGGCGCCGTGCGCATCCTCAACCCCGGCGCCCTCCCCCTAAGCCGCGACCTCTTGGACTTCAACGCCGCGAAAATCGAGGAGCGCGCCAAAAGCGAGAAGCGCAAGGCCTCGTTCCAAATGGTGATCGACGACGTGTACGCCATTGGAAAAGGCTGGATGGTCGGAAGGCCGAGGTAGGGGGGATAAGGAGGGGGCATGGCGCGGGGGGCCAAGCCCTCTTTGCTCCAGCCGCGCGCTACTGATTCGTGGAGTTTTGCGAAGCAAAACTCTCAAGCTAATCCGCCGCAGGCGGATTAGCACGCAGCCCGCGCGCCGGACAACAGCGCTTGCGCGTATGCTTGCGCG
>WRAL01000167.1 GCA_009780285.1 Treponema sp. | reverse complement strand
GTCGCCCTGTTTTCATGCCTAGTCGTTGCGGCGCAGGCACAGGCCGTTTCGATTGACGATGCGATATCCGGCGCCGCAAGGCACTTTGCGGATCGCGTTCAGCGCGGAGGCCTCGTCGCCGTTCTAAACATAGAATCCGACAGCTCAAATCTGTCCGGGCACATTATAAGCCGGCTTAACACCGAGCTTTCAAATACTGGAGCGCTGCGCCCTGTCTTAAGAGGCGCGGTGGAATTGGAAGCGGCAAGGCTTGAGTTTGAGTTCCAGTATTCCGGCTTTGTAGAGGAGCGGGATCAGATACGAATAGGATCGGCGCTGGGAGCAAACACCATTATTACCGGAAGCGTCGTAAGGGGATCGGGAAACACCTTCCGGCTCACCGTGAACGCCGTCGATCTTGAGCGGTTTGTCCTGCTTGCATCCTATACCGCTACTTTCCATGAAGACGCGGACGTGAGGGCGGTAATGGCCGGCTACGACATCGCCGCCGAGGAGTCGCGGCAGCGCGCGGAGGCTGAGCAGCGTGCGCGAACACAGGCGAGTTATAATGGCGCGATGGCGAATTTTCGCGCGAGGCAGTCCGAAATAAACCTACAACGAATTCGGCTGGGCGCCGCAAATATGGCTTTCGGCCGGGGAGCCTTTGACGCGGGCTACGGAACGTTGGGGTATACGCTCCTAGCCGGGCAAGTGCTGGGGGTAGCTGTGGCAATACCGGGCGCTATTTTTGCCTTTATTGATTCCATGCCTGGGGGAGGCATATTGATTACGGGCGCCGTGATTTACGGCGGCTTCGCGCTCATCGGCTGGGTTGCTCCAATTTTTCTTATAGACGGCCCCGGCCCTCGCCCGCAGCGCCCTAGAAATGTTTCCTCCGGCGGCCTTCCGGTCGATATCGGCCTGCTCACCTCGAACAGCGGGGACATAAACGCGGTTCGAGTAACCCACTCGATACGTTTTTAGCGGATCACGCAAGGAGCGAAAGTGAAAAAAAGCGCAATCCTCGCCGTTGTTTTCGTCGCCGCCTGCGCCGCGAATCTCGTCGCGCAGGGCGATCCCATTAACGACTTTATCAGCGAGGCGATAGCGAACGCCCCTGAGAACGCGATAGTTGGCATAGGCGTTTCCTACCACTCGAACCCAGGATGGCCAGAATCCAGGCGGAAACCTGGGCAAGGGCCGAAATTTCGCGCGCCCTCAACACGACCGTAACAAGGATCGTAACCGAATACGTCCTTGAAGCCGATGTCGAATCCGAGGAAGGGCCAGAGGAGCTTGCACGGATTGTCGAGACAATCACAATCACGATTTCACAATCCAGGCTGGAAGGCGTGAGCATTACTGACGAGCGTTGATTCGACGGAGCCTACGTGGTAGTGGCGATGCTGGGCGCTCGGAGCGCCTCCGACGAGCTGGTAAGAGCGAGCGCGCCATTCGTCGAACTTGTACCTTGTGTCGTCGATGCGCGGTGGATGCTTGATCGCATGGTAAAAGCGCTGGCTGAGCAGGCCGAGGCCGAGCGGTGAAGCTCAAAAAATTTGAAGGAGCATAAACAATGAAAAAAATCCTAGTGCTAACCGCGCTTCTCGCATGTCTCGCTGTCGCCGCGCAGGCGCAGGCGAGGCCGCCTCTGGCGATCCTCCCCTTTACTGGAGGCTCGGGCGGTGACGGCGAGACGATCGCCACGCTGCTTTCTTTCCAGCAGGAAATCAGAGCGGCCTTTATTCCCGTGCCGCGTACGCCGGCCTTGGACGCGATCTTCGCCGAGCATCGCTTCCAGCTTGAGGGCCTTACCGACGCGGACACGCTTTCCCAGATCGGGCGAATGCTTAACGCGCAATACGTCCTTTCCGGCACGATCCGCAGCCTGGGCGACAGGAACCTGGTAATCGCCACGATAATCCATGTCCAGAGCTTCCAGCAGGTGGCCGGCTACTACAGGGCGTACCGCATCATCGAGGAAGTGCGCGGCTTTTTGCCGGAAATGGCGAGCAGCCTTATCGCCACGGCGCGGCGCGATACCTCTGGCCTTCCGAACCTTGCGGTGATGCCTATGGAAGTGGCCGGGCTTAGGCAGGCCGACGCGGAAACGCTTGCGATGATCCTAGCGACGGAAATAGTCCGAACCAGGAACTACGCCGTGCTTCCCCGAACCAGCGCGATAGAGTCCGCACTTGCCGAAATGCGCTTCGGGCTGCAGGGCTACACGGCGACCGAGGGAATGTCCGAGATCGGGCGCGCCTTCAACGCGCAGATGGCGCTAGCGCTTACCACGCGCAGCCTTGGCACGGACAACATGTTCACGGCGCAGATACTGCGCATGAACGACGGCAGTCAGCTTGAAGGCGATTTTAGGATGTACAACACGATTGCCGACGGCGTGGATCTGATGGGCGAGCTAGCAATCCTTATTTCAACTTCGCCAGGAGGAGATAGAGACAGGCGGCTTATGGAGCTTCAGCTTAGACAAGGTCGTCTCACACCTGTTCCCGGTAAATGTACTACCGATCAATTGGCATGGTTGCGCACCAATGCAGTCAGTAATACGAATTACGGCATTGATTTGAATGTCAATTTGAATATTCCTCCTCAGTCACTGGCATTGCCTTCTGGCGTAACCAACGTCTCCATTACGCTTCGGGGTGTTGGGGGAATGCGGACGATAAGCCTTTCCGCCAATGGCAGTCTTTTTACGGTGGGTTCTGGCGTTACTTTTGTTTTGGACAGTAGCGTTACTTTGCAAGGTAGGGATGGAAACAATCAGTTCCTTGTGCAAGTAAACAGCGGCGGAGCCATGATCATGAACGCAAATTCTGGAATAACTGGAAATATCGGAGGTGGTGTTCTTGTGAGTAGAGGGGGAGACTTCACCATGCACGGAGGAACGATCTCCAATAATCAAGGCAACGGCGGTGCTGATGGTGCCGATGGCAGAGATAATTATCAGGATCAACACGGTACTGATGGCAGTGCTGGCGGCATTGGTGGCGTGCATAATGCAGGCACATTTACCATGAACGACGGGATTATTATTGGTAATAATGGCGGCAACGGAGGTAATGGCGGCAACGGTGCTACGGGTAATTTTAATGGTGGGTTCCACGGCTTTGGCGGGTGGGGAGGTGCGGGAGGTATGGGCGGAATATTTAATACAGGAGCCTTTGTTATGCACGGAGGGATAATAACGGACAACAACGGTGGCATCGGTGGTAGGGGTGGTAACGGCAATATCCTCGGCAGCGGAGGTACAGGCGGTTTTGGAGGGGTGTACAATGAGGGTTCCTTTACTATGTATGGCGGGAATATTTCTGCCAATATCGGCGGAAATGGTGGTAATGACGGCTTGAAAAGTGGCAGAGAAGGTACTGGTAGTAGGGGTGGTGGGGGTGGCTCTGGCGGGAGCAGCGGCGCAGCAAATACGGGTACATTTGCCATGTATGGAGGGACCATTGCGGATAATACTGGTGGGAACATTGCTAACAACAACTATGGTGTTGGAGGAAATGCTGGTTTATCAAACCTAGGTGGTACGGTTGTTATGTACGGAGGAATAATATCCGGCAACAGCGGAAGTCGACATGGTTCGGAAGCTGAGCAGGGCGTTACCAATGCTGTAGGGGGTGTCAATTCTCAAGGTGGTACTTTTCAAATAAGCGGTGGTACCATTTATGGTTCCAATGCTGAAGCACGTCTTAGAAACAGTAGTGGAGTTATTGGGCGTATTTCTTTCGGCACATTCAATGCCAATGGTGTATTTACCTCAAATGGCACTCTAGCCACTACAACAGGCACAATCCACGTAGAAAACGGGGTTCGGCGGTGATCGCACCACAACCAGTTGCTTTCCCCCGTTCGCATAGGCGGCACAAACTAAAAACCCAGACGCGTGGCGCCGTCCCCACAGCACCGCAAAAAAAGCTAAGGAGGCTTGCATGAAACAAAACATTCTCAAATGCGCGCTTTGGGGAATCCTCTTCGCGCTTGCCGCCGCGCAAGCCGGCGCGCAGGCGCAGCCCGCGTGGACGAACAACGGAGCAAGCCCGCGCTTCCCCGCGCAGACGCACCTCGCCGCCGTCGGTCGCGGCAATTCCCAGCAGAACGCCGACGCGGACGCGATCGCCGGCATCGCTCGGATTTTCAGCGTAAGCGCGCGAGTGTCCACGCAGCTCGCCGAATCGTACAGGGAAATCGTGCGGAACGGAGTCGCGCGGAGCTTCGGCCAAACCGACATGCTCAACGTAATCGAGCTTGCCACCGACGTCGAAAACCTCGTCGCCGTGTCTATAGGCGAGCGCTGGAACGACGGTCGCGGAAACTTCGTAGCGCTTGCCGTCATGGACAAGTCCGCTGCGATCCTGTTGTACGAGGAAAGAATCCGCGCGAACCAGGCCGTAATTCGCGGGCTTACCACGATGAGCGCGAGCGAAAGAAACACCTTCGACGGCTTCGCGCGGTATCGCGTCGCCGCCGTGTTCGCGGACATGAACGTCGCCATAGGGGAAATGCTGTTCGTGCTGGGCCACGTCCCCTGGG
>WRAL01000166.1 GCA_009780285.1 Treponema sp. | reverse complement strand
GAAAAAGCGCGGCGCCCAGCGATGCCAGAAAGCCCAAGTTTACGAGGACAAGGCGGATCATGTTGTCCCAGCCGTCGTAGAAGGTTTTTTTAAGGAGGAAGCCAATCATGCTCCATTATACGCCATTTTTCGCGCAATGGTTAGTGGGCGCCGGCCTGCGCCGAGCCTCGGGTTTTGGCCGGCTCGACCATCGGACGACGCAATGCCTTTCCGCGCGGCCTTTAATCCTTTCCCCTAAATCCGCACAAACACTCAAGCAGTGTTTATGCGTTAAATGCATCACATGAGAAGGCATCCATGTCTTGCTTGAGTCGCCGCGGAATACGTTTTTTTATACGCGCCCGCAATCCACCGCCGGTGAAGCTACAGCGTTATTTCCAAGCCTTCCTCGGCAAGGCTTATTTCCATGCCCTTGCATCCTATGGCCTTCGCGCGTTTGCGAGCGGACGAAAGCGTCTTGCGCAGCTTGTCGTCGTCCGAGTCCGGGTCGTGATGAAAAAAGATCAGGCGTTTTACGCCCCAGAGCGCGGCGAAATCCACGGCCAGGTCGTAGGAGCTGTGCCCCCAGTTCCGCCTTTGCAGCGCCTCCGTCGGGGTGTACTGCGCGTCCAGGATCAAAACATCGGCGCCCCTGAAAAAGGCCTCGCTTTTTTTCCCGGGAGCAAGGTCGTTCCTTTTAAGCTCCGTGTCCGTGGCGTAGATCACGCTCCTGTCCCCGCGCCGGGCCTTGTAGGCGAAGCACTGATCGGGGTGGCTCAGCTTTTGGTAGGAAAGATCGAAGGGGCCAAGGCTTAAAGGCCCTTCCAGCACGACGAAGCGCTTGGCCGCCGGCATTTCCCGCAGGGTGACGGGGGAATAGGGCGAGCTAAGCAGCTTGGAAAGGCAGTCCTTCAAGCCAGGGTTTGGCGAATAGAAATTCACGCTGACGGCCGGATCGTAGGCCGGGGCGAAAAACGGAAGGCCCTGCAAGTGATCGAAGTGAAAGTGCGAAAAAAAGACGTGGTACTTCGAGCGGCGCGACGCGGGGGAAAGGCCCAGGCCTCTCATCCCGGAGCCGCAGTCGAAGACGATGCTCTCGTCGAAGCCGTCGTCCTCAAGGCTTACGCAGGGAGTGTTGCCGCCGAAGGTGCCGCATAGCCAGGACGGAAGCGCGGCGATAAACCTTTCCCTGCTTTTTTTGTCGGCAAGGTCCTCCGGGCGGGCAAGGCGCAGGATTTCCGACACTTTGGCCTTGATTTGGGATGGCTGCAATGGGGCCGGCAAGGAGCCGCGCACGCCCCAGAAACGTATGCGCATTATCCCCCCGAGGCGCGCGGCGCATCGCGCTCAATCACCAGCTCCTCTTCCATGAGCCGGAGAAAGCCCTCGATTTCCTCCCTCGAGCGCGGCGCCCCGGAATCTATCCCCGGGCATTCCCTGCCGGCGTTCTTCCAGGCGGACGCGGAACAGACGATCGAGTCCCAAAAAGGGAAAGCGCGGCACTGAAGCGGGCGGGCGCCGTAGACGGCGCAGCCCTCGCCATCCCCGGAATCGGAGGAGCCCCAAAAAACGCAGTCCAGGTTGGGCTTTTCGCGCAGGGAAAGGCGCTCCCGCCCGGACTCGCCGGGAACCCAGCGGCACCAGGCATCGATGAAATCGCCGACGTTCATCGCGAATTTGTCGGAAAGCCTTGAAAGATCCTCCCGCGAAAGAAACACGAACCCGCCGTCGTGGCGGCAGCATCGCGAGCAGCGCCGGCACGAAAACCTCAGGCCCTCGCCGTAAAAGGGGTCTTCGCTCATTCTTTCTCTATTTTAGCGCATTTTTTCGCGATGTCAAGGATTGCCCTTCGCCCTAAAAGTCCGGCCGGTAAATGAAAATGGCGGCGATGCGCCCGGCGCTGAAGTTCACGCGCAGCGAGACCGGCCAGCCGGAGCCGGCTAGCGGCTGAAGCCGGTAGACGAGAAAGTCCCCGTAGTTCTGCGCGCCCTCGCCAAGGACGAGATGCGCGACGGCGCTCTGGTCCCCTACCCTCATCCCGTGAACGGAACCAAGGCCTACCTGCCAGACCCTGTCCCTGTGCAGGTAAAAATCGCCCTGCGGATAGACGAAGACGACGTCGTCCTGCCATTCCTCGGCGCCGCGAGCGGCGCGCGCCTCGGTCGGGGCGCCGAATCGCGCGATCAGATCGGCCAGCGTCATCCCGACATAGCCGATCTGCTCGTCATAGGGGCCGGGCGGCCTTTCCTGCGCGCCTGCGATCCCCGCGGCGCCTATGCCCGCGAAGGCCAGGGCCAGAACGGCGCCGGCCAGCGCCCCGACGCCCGCGGCGGATTTTTCCCCTGTCTTTTTGCGCATGGGCCACTATAGCCCGGAGGCGTGAATTTGACAAGGGATTTTCGGTCAACTATACTGAAAGTAGCCTGTGGGCAATTTATTTTTTTTCATTTGAGAATGTCCTTGAAAAAAACAAAAATCGTAAGGCTTTTTGCCTTGGCTATGCTTTTTTTTCCGGTCGCGTCCTTCGCTCAGAACGCGGCCTCCGATCCGCAGGCATTGCGCCGCGTTCAGGTGGGAGCCTTCAGGGATCCGGCCGAGGCGCAGGTCGCGTTCGACATGCTTCTCGACGCCGGCCTAAGCCCCGTGCGCGAGAGCCACGAAGGTTTCGTGCGGGTCGCGCTGCCCGGCATAGCGGCGCGGGACGTTCCTTCCGTCGTCGGCCTGGCGAACAGAGCCGGCTTCCCCGAAACCTGGGTCAGGCCGGAGGACGAAAACGCGCTGTACACGGTTCAGGCGGGGGCCTTCCTCGACGCGCGCAACGCGGACGCGGCCTTCGGCGCGCTGCGCTCGGCCGGGCTTAGCCCCGCGCGCGAAAGCAGCGGAAATTTTACCCGCATCGTTATGCTCGACGTAAGGGCGCGCGATCTTGCGCCGCTTCTGGGAACGATCTACGGCGCCGGCTTTCGCGACGTGTGGCTCAGGGCGCCCGGGGGGTCCGCCGCTTTGTCGGGGCAAAGGTTTAACATAACGAACCTTGGCGGCGCGGCCGTAAGCGAGATCGTCCGATCTAACAGCAGAACGCCTTTGGCCATTGTTCAGACCGTTCCGTCTTTTGGCGCGGGCGCAACAGACAGGACCTACAGCGCCAACGCGCCGGTGATGTTTTTCTTTAACGACAAAATTTACCTTAACTCCATAGCCGGCAATATTGAAGTAACGGCCAATGGCCAGCCCATAGGGGGAAACATCGTCGTCAACGAGGGGGCCAACGGCTTCGCGATCCTTTCCTTTACTCCGGCCGGGGAGCTTTCGCCGGGCATGGAAGTTTCCATTGTAGTGAAGAAGGAGATTCAAAGCGCGAACGGAAATCCCATGCTGGCGGACGTTCGCCTTTCCTTTGTAACGGAGCAAGGCTCGCAAACTGAGTTTGTGGGCAATTACGGCTTTGAGCTGGGCGAGGTAGGCGTGGTTTTTACCGGCGACGGGGCCGTAAGGGAGGCGATCGGGCCGCTTGAGCCTTACGAGGGCCTGCGCTACGCCGCCATTTCCACGGGAAACCGCCTTCTTTCCGGCGCGTCGGCGATAAACGGAAGGACCAGCCAGATTATCGTCGGCCCCATTCCGCAGGCCTTTTCCCGATTGAGCTTTTGGTACGATTTTATCTCGTCGGAATTCAACGATTACATTGGCAGCAAATTCGACGACACGGCCACCGTTACCGTGCTCGGGCCGAGGGGAAGCCACACGGAGATTATAACCAGCGTGAACATCGTCGGACTGGACAACATGCCCTTCGTCGGCTTTCCTCGAATACCGGACGCCGGGGACAGGTACGCCGGGCATACCGGCTGGCTTAACTTTACGCTAGAGGATCTGGACGTTGGCTCTCCGGCGTATATCATTTTTACCGTTACCGATGTCGGCGACGACGTTTTGTCGAGCATTTTAGCGATTGACGAGATAGAGCTGGGGGCCTCGCGGCCTTTTGATTGATGGCCTTTGATCGCCGGCCCCCTGCGGCTGGCGGGCGCGCGGGACCTCGGTCATGTCGCTGCGCTCCAAATGCCCTCGGCGCCCGCGCGCCCGCCAGCCGCAGGGCATACGCGCGAGGGCTTTGCAAGAAAGGCCGCTCTTCTATAGGAAAAACTTCTGGGCGGGACCTTCGTCCCGCCCAGAAGTTTTAGGTTGCAGGGCCTCGGAGTTAGGGCGTTATTGCGGCCTTGTGTCGCCGGAGCTGTAAACTAGGCCGAAAGTGCCCCGGCCGCCGCTGAACATCGGGGCCATCCTTACGTAGACCGTGCCGTCTGACGCCGCCGGCCAGATTACGCGCGGAGAGTTGTACCCCTCTCTATACCGCATAAAGATTGGCGTTCCATCCGCGTACCAGGCGCTTGCTTCCGCCTGCAAGTTCTTGCTTCCGTCGCCTTCGACGCTGTCGTTCCACCAAAGGCGGTACTCTTGCCCGGCCACAACCTGGAACGAGTACCATTGCTCGCTTTCCGCGTCGGTAATCTCGCCGTCCATCCATTGGTTTTCCGTAAGGGGGATGGAGGGACGATCGATGGGGGCCGCCGGCCTTGTGTCGCCGG
>WRAL01000165.1 GCA_009780285.1 Treponema sp. | reverse complement strand
TTTACCAATTTTCACACCCCGCAATCAACGCTGCTCATGCTCGTGTCGGCCTTCGTCGGCCGGGAACTCGCGCTTGAAAGCTACGCCGAGGCGGTACGGGAAGAATACCGCTTCTTCAGCTACGGCGACGCGATGCTGGCGTTCTAGCGACGCGCTTTAGCGCGACGTTACCGAAAGCGAGCCGCTCGCCACATGTATAGCCTTGACCGGGCATTTTCCCACGCAAGTCATGCAGAGCGTGCATTTGTCGTAATTAATTTTCGCAAGGTTGTTTTCAACTTCGATAGCGTCCTCGGGACAAACCTTTTTGCAGATTCCGCAGCCTATGCAGCCGGCGCGGCAATTTTCCCTTACGATTTTTCCCGGATCCTTTGAATTGCACATCACGCGAACGGCGCTTTTTTCCGGCACGATTTCGATAAGCCCCTTGGGACAGATGGTAACGCACTTTCCGCAGGCCGTGCATTTTTTCGGATCGATCACGGAAACCTTGTCAACGATTCTTATCGCGTCGAAGGCGCAGACGTTCTTGCAGCTTGCAAGTCCCATGCAGCCGTAGGTGCAGGCCTTGTTTCCGCCGTTGGCAAGCTGGGACGCGGCGATGCAGCTTTGCGGCCCGTCGTAAATGTAATTGCGCTTTACGTTCACGTCCACGCCGTTGCATTTTACGAAGGCGACCTTTCTTTCCATCGCGATCGCGTCCACGCCCATCGTCTTGGCAATCTCGCTCGCCGCCGCCGGCCCGCCGGCGGAGCAGCCGTTGTAGCCGGCCTTTTCGGTGGCCACCGCCTCGGCGAAAAGGGCGCAGTTGGCGAAGCCGCAGCCGCCGCAGTTTACCTTTGGCAGCGACTCGAAGACCTTTTCCACCCTTGGATCGACCTTGACGGCGAACTTTCTGGCCGAAAAGCCAAGAAGGGCGCCGAAAACCACGGCCAGAGCGCCCACGCTGGCAACCTGAATCAAAACGCTTTGAAGCATGTCCCCCCCCTATCGGCCTATCGTAAGGTTCTGAAAGCCCATGAACGCTATGCTCATAAGGCCCGCCGCGAAAAGCGCGAGCGGAAAGCCCTGAAAAATCCAGGGCACGTCCGGATGGTTGTCGTACTTTTCCCGCAATACCGACATAAGCACTATCGCCAAGAGGAAGCCCGCGCCGGCGCCAAGGGAGTTCACTATCGCCGAGATAAAGCTATGCTGATCGCGAACGTTGATCAGGGTAACGCCGACTATGACGCAGTTCGTGGTGATCATCGGCAGGTAGATTCCCAGCAGGGAGTACAGCTTCGCGAAGGTTTTTTTCATAAAAACCTCGACGAACTGCACTATCGACGCTATTATCAAAATAAAAACGACGGTCTGCAGGTATTCTATTCCTAGGGGAATCAAAACCAAATGGTAAAAAACCCAGGTGATCGCCGATGCGATGGTCATCACGAAAAGGACGGAAAGCCCCATCCCCACGGCGGCCTCGGTTTTTTTCGACACGCCGAAAAAGGGGCACAGCCCCAGGAACTGCGTGAGCACGTAGTTGTTGATAAGGGCCGCGCCTATAAGCACTAAAAACAGGTCCACCCTACTCCCCCCTCTTGCGCCTTTCGACGATAAACTTTCGCGCCATCACTATGGCGCCCAGCGTGAAGAACGCGCCCGGCGCCATGATCATCGTAAGGACCAGCGAGTTCGAGTCGGTGAGAATCTCGAAGCCGAAAATAGATCCGGCGCCGAAAAACTCGCGGATTATTCCCACGGTGGTAAGCCCGAGCGTGAAGCCCACGCCCATTCCAAAGGCGTCCACGAGCGAGGGCAGCACCTTGTTCTTCGAGGCGAAGCCCTCGATCCGGGCGAAAAGTATGCAGTTGACCACGATCAGCGGGATGTAGATGCCCAGCGCCTCGTTAATTCCGGGCGGCGCGTAAACCTCCAGCATGAACTGCAAAATCGTGACGAAGCTGGCGACGATCACCACGAAGGCCGCGATGCGAATCTCGTTAAGGAAAAACTTCCTAAATATGGAGATTATAAGGCAGGCGCCCATCATCACCGCCGTGGTGGAAAGGCCCATCGTCACGGCGTTCGCCGCCGAGGTCGTGACCGCCAAAAGCGGGCAGAGCGCCAGAAGCTGGACGAAGACCGGGTTTTGGTCCACCACGCCGCGGCGCAAAAGTGCGTATAGTTTCATCTATCTGTATCCTCCCGCAAGGAACCATTCTATGGCCTCGTTCACCGCGCCGACGACGGCCTGCGTCGTGATCGTGGACGAGGCTATCGCCTGGATCTCGCCCGCGCCAGGCGCCCGGCGCACCACCGAAAGCGGCGCGAGCCTAAGGCCCTCGAAGCGGCCGTAAAAGCTTTCCTTTACGATGTTCGAGCCGAGGCCCGGCGTCTCGCTGTGCCGCAGCGCGCGCATGCCGGAAAGCGCGGCCTCCTGGAGGGAAATCCCAACCATCATCGCTATCTCGCCGGAATATCCCACCGGCGCGAGCTCCACCACGTAGCCGACCACGGCGCCGTCGGAGCCAAGGCCCTCGAAAACCCGGACCATGCTGCCGGAAAGCCGCGCCGAGGGCATCGCCTCGAAAGCGGCGGCCTTGGGAAGAACCTCGCGCAGGGTTCGCTCCTGGGTGGCCCTGCGCCGCTCGGCTATGGGCTCGAGGGTAAGCTCGTAGACGACGCTTATCGCCACCACGGAAAGCGCCGCTATGACGAAGAGCGAGATCGCCGGCTTTATAACATGGGTCATGCCTTTGCCTCCCGCTTTGGCCCAAAGGCCTTTGGCTTAAAGGATTTGCGCGCCTTGCCGTAAACGCGCGGGCGCGCGTACTTGTCGATCACCGGAACCAAAAGGTTCATCAAAAGGATCGCGTAGCTTACCCCCTCGGGATAGCCGCCGTAAAAGCGTATGATCACCGTCAGGAAGCCGCAGCCTATTCCCATGACGATCTTTCCGCCCGGCGAGATGGGCGAGGTGGCGTAGTCCGTGGCCATGAAGAAGGCGCCCATAAGAAGGCCGCCGCCCAGGACCTCGAAAAGGATGTGGGACGAAAAAAACGCGTCGCGCCCGAAGACGAAGGCGAAAAGCAGGAAGCTGCCGATGTAGGAAACCGGAATGCGCCAGCTTATCACCCGCCTTAAAAGCAGGTAAATCCCGCCGACGACAAGCGCCACGGCGCTGGCCTCGCCTATTGTGCCGCCCTCCTTGCCGAAAAGCAGCGCCATGTAGTCGGCCATCTCGGGGACGAAGGTAGGGTCCTGCTTGATCAGATCGAGGTAGGTGGGGCCGGCCACCGCGTCCGGCGCCAGGCTGGGAAAGGCCCAGTTGGTCGAGTGGTAGGGAAAGGAGGCGAGCAGAAAGGCCCGCGCCGCCAGCGCCGGGTTAAGGAAGTTCTGCCCAAGCCCGCCGAAAAGCTGCTTCACGACGATTATCGCGAAAAAGCTTCCAATAACGGGGATCCACAGCGGGGCCGCCGGCGAAAGGTTAAGCCCCAGCAAAATCCCGGTGATGATCGCGCTGAGATCCGAGACCGTCGTCTTTTTCCCGACGATCTTCTGGAACAGGAATTCCGCGACGACGGCGGACAGCGCCGCCACCGCGAGCGTGGCCAGCGCGGCGTTCCCGTAGACGTAGACCCCGAAGGCGCAGGCCGGCAGAAGCGCGATAAGCACGTCGCGCATGCGCCTGGTCGTCGTGTCCCGGCCGGTGATGTGCGGCGGCGAGGACACGGTAAGAATGACGTTCATTGCAAGGGCCTCCTACTGCTTTTTCTTGAGCTTCGCAAGCTCGACCCTTCTGGTCGTGCGAATCGATTCGGCCAGGCGCCTTTTGGCCGGGCATATGTACGAGCAGCTTCCGCACTCGATGCAGTCAAGGCCGTCGTGCGCCACGAAGGCCTCGCTGTTCTCGCGCAGGATGTCCGCGTTAAGCTCGCAGGGGATAAGCCCCGCGGGGCAATGCTCCACGCACTGGCCGCAGCGGATGCAGCTTTCCTCCGGCGGGACCCGCGCCTCCTCCTCGGTCAAAAAAAGAATGCCCGAGGTGGTCTTGACGACCGGAACGTCTATGTCGAAAATCGCCGTGCCCATAAGCGGGCCGCCGACCACGACCTTCGTCGGGCTTGACGCAAGCCCGCCTATCATCGCGATGATGTCGCTTACCTTCATTCCCAGGCGTATCTTGTAGTTGCCGGGCTTCCGTATCGCGCCGCCCGTCAGCGTGACGACCTTGCGCATAAGCGGCCGGCCGCGAAGGAAGGCGCGCTGGACGGCGATAACCGTGTCGATGTTGTTGACCACGCAGCCCACGTCCATAGGAAGCCCGCCGGAGGGAACCTCCCGTTTCGTGATGGCCGTTATAAGCTGCCTTTCCGCGCCCTGCGGGTACTTGGTGGGGACGACCGCGACCTCCACGCCGGCCGCCCCCGCGCAGGCCTTTTTCACGGCCTTTATCGCCTCCGGCTTGTTGTCCTCGATGGCGATCACGGCGCGCGCGCCGCCGAGAACCTTGACCATCACCAGGGCGCCCTCGACGATCCGCTGCGCTTCCTCGATCATGACGCGGTTGTCGGTGGTAAGGTAGGGCTCGCACTCGCAGCCGTTGACGATAAGCGTGTCGATTTTCTTGCCAGGCG
>WRAL01000164.1 GCA_009780285.1 Treponema sp. | reverse complement strand
GGCGATGAGGCCCGAAATTTCCTGGCCCTGGAAACGCGCCGACCTTCCCAGGTCGCCGGAAAAAAAGCCGCCAAGCCAGGCAAGGTAGCGCCGGATCGGGCCGCGATCCAGGCCCAGATCGCGGGAGAGCGCCTCTACCTGCTCCGCCGTCGCGTCAAGCCCCAGCGCGAAGGTCGCCGGATCGCCGCGAATAACGGCGAAGGCAAGAAAGCACAGCGCGGAGACGAGAAAGAAAGCCACGAGCGCGGCGCCTATTCTTCGCAGCGCGAAAATCACTTCCTTCCCTCGCTTGCGGCGCTAGCGCGCGTAGATCGCGGCGAAATCCATCGCGGACAAGGGATAGCCCACCGCGCCGCCGAAAGCTCCGGCGCGAAAGGCCATAAAACCCAGAATGTCCTGGATGTAGACGCTGCCCGCCTCCCGCGCGATCGCGCGCTGGGCTTCCCGGTACAGCGCTATCCGGCTTTCCTCGCTTTGCGCCGCCTGCGCCAGGTCGAAGGCCCTGTCGAACTCGGCGCTGGAAAAATTAATGAAATTCGAGGGGCTGTCCGAGCGGTAGCGCGCGAGAAAGCTTCTGGGCGAAACGGTCCTTCCGTCCACCGAGATCACCGTGGCCTGATAGCTGCGCTCCCTGTTCACGTCAACGAGCCAGGTGGCCCAGTCCACCAGGCGAATGCGCGCGTCCACCCCGACCCGCGCAAGCTGCGCCACGATCACCTGCGCCGTGTCCACGTGCTGGGTAAAGTTCGAGGGGACGACGATTTCCAGCGACATGCCGCCCGAAAACCCGGCCTGGGCGAGAAGCTCCCTCGCCTTGGCCTGATCGTGCGGCCAGGCCTCCAGCAGCCAGGGCTCGTAGTACAGATCGAGGCCCGGAATCACCGGCCCGCCTGCCTGCCGGCCCTGCCCGAAAAACGCCGCGTCGATCACTTCCTGCCTGTCTATGGCGTGGTTAAGCGCCTGCCTTACGAGCGGGTCGTTAAGCGGCGGCGCGGAATTGTTAAGAATAAGGCCCTGCACCATCGCCGAGTCGACGTAGGTTACGTCGAAGCGCGCGGGATCAAGCTGGCCGCCCAGCGCGCCGGTAAAGAGCGCGCCGTCTATGCTGCCCCCTTGCAGGGCCAGGAACATCGCGTTAAGGTCGGCGAAAAAGACGATGGTAACCGCGTCAAGATGGGGAAGGCCCTCCCGCCAGTAGCCGTCGAAGCGGCGCAGGGTAAGCGACTGCTGCGCGACATGGCTCTCGATGAAAAAAGGCCCGGTTCCGACGGCCACGGTTTCGCGGTTTTCGCTTCCGGCCCTGACCACGCCGACGGTAAGGTTCGGCAGAAAGTCCGGGTCCGGCAGGCGCAGGGTAACGCGAACGCCGCGCGCCCCCGTGATCTCGACGCTTTCGATGGCGCTCATCCCCACAAGCCCGGCGGCGATCGCCGCGTCGAGCGTGAACTTTACGTCCTGCGGCGTAAGCGGCGCGCCGTCGTGAAAGAGCGCGTTCGCGCGCAGGGTAAAATCGTACACGCGCCCGTCTTCCCCGATGACGAAGGACTCGGCAAGCGCCGGCAGGTGATCGCCGCGCGAGTCCGGCTTTACCAGCCCTTCGAAAACGTTGAAGAGAATGCTGCGGCCGTCGGCGGAATTCGAGGGGCTCAGCGGATCGAGGGTCGCCGGCTCGGAAATGAACCCAAAGCGCATCTCGTTCGCTTGCCGCGCGTCGCGAGGCGAGCAGGCGGCAAGCGCAAGCGCCGAAAGCGCTATGGCAAAATATTTAATAAGATTTAGTCTCATAATGTAGCCTCCGCCAGTATAATAACCCCTTTGGCCACGTAATGAAAGCGCCATTCTAGAATTTTTGCCTTTCTCTTTCGATTAGTCGTCGCGTCGCCTCGATCGCCGTCGCGATGGCCAGGGCCGGGTCGTGGCATTCCGGGTTGTCCAGGCCGGCTTTCGCGCGCTCCTGGTTCCAGACGACGCTGAGGACGCAGCCGGCGCGCGCGCCGAGAACCTGGGCGACGACGTACAGCGTGGAGCTTTCCATTTCCGAGGACAGGGCGCCGGCCTTTTTCCAGGCCTCCCACTTGCGCTCCAGCTCGGCGCCGGCCGGCATTCGATGGGGGCTGTGCTGGCCGTAAAAGGAATCCTTGCAGTGAACCACGCCGCAATGCCAGCTCGCGCCCAGCGCCCCGGCCGCCTCGACGAGCGCGTTCGTTACGTCCAGGCTGGCGATGGCCGGAAATTCGACCGGCGCGTACTCGTTGGGCGTTCCGTCCATCCGGATCGCGCCCTGGGCGATCACCAGGTCGCCGCCCTTGACGTCAAGCGCGATCCCGCCGGTCGTCCCGATGCGGATAAAATCGCGGACGCCGGTAACGAAAAGCTCCTCCACGGCGATGGCGGTCGAGGGCCCGCCCATTCCGGTGGACATAACCATCACCGTCTCGCCGGAAAGCTCGCCCAGCCAGGTGGTGTATTCCCGGTTTTGGCAGTGAAAGCGCGGGTTGTCCAGGCGCGCGGCGATTTTTTCCACGCGGCCGGGGTCTCCGGGCAAAAGCGCGCGGCGCGCGCCGTGCGATCCGTCGAAGCCTATGTGGTACTGTTTTTCCATGTGTTGCCTTCCTTAAAAAAACCCGGCGGCCTCGCGCGCCAGGGTGGTGGACTCGCCGTGGCCGGGATGCGCCCTGATCCCGCCGTCCATCGCGAAGAGGCGCTTGAGCGAGGCGAAAAGCTCGGCCTCGTTTCCGCCCGGGAAGTCGGTGCGCCCGTAGCCGTCCCGAAAGAGCACGTCGCCGGTGAATATGTCGCCGTTCTCCTTGTCCCACAGCGCCACGCCGCCGGGGGTGTGGCCCGGCAGGTGCAGCGCCGTGAAGGGGCCTATCTCGTCTCCCTCGGCGAGCAGGCTGTCCGGAGCGGGCATGTCCGACCAGGGCGCGCCCAGCGCCGCGTCCAGGTATTCCCCCGCGCCGCCCATGGGACCGAAGACGCGCAGGTGCTCGGCGCGCGCATCGGGGCCGAGGTATTTCGCGTCCTCGCCGTGAATGGCGATCCGCGCCTCCGGATAGCGCCGGCGAAGGTAGGGCAGGGCGGCGATATGGTCAAAATGGCCGTGGGTGAGTATAATGAAGGAGGGGAAGAGGCCCCGCTCGTCAAGAAAGGCGGCGATGCGCTCGCCTTCCTCGCCCGGATCTATGAGGGCGCAGGGACTCTGGCCCTCGTCGCTTTCGGCGCCGTCGTCGCCTTCGGCGCCGTCGTCGCCTTCGGCGACGATGTCCAGGGGGCAGATCCAGCAGTTAACGCCAAGGCCGCCGACGACCAGGCGCGTTATGTTTTCGGTCCGCGTTTTTTTCATGGAGGGATGATACACTGGGAACGCAGGAATTGCTAGCCATCGCGAGCGTCGCGGCGCTTTGCTACGCCCTTATCCCCCTCGCCGGCGCGATGGTCCGCAGGCGCTCCTGGCATAGCTTCAGGGCGCGCGCCGGCGCGCTTCGCCTTTGCCCGACGCTCGGCTTTCGCTCCCGCGCGGAGCTTGACCCGCGCGCCGCTCCGGCCGGCGCCTTCCGCTTTTTCGGCGAGGCCGAGTCGCTGGGCGAGGACGGCGTTCTTTTCGCCCGGGGCTCGGGCCTTTCGATCCCCGTCTTAATGAAGGGCGCCGAGGCCTATCTTTTGTCGGCGAAAAGCGAATCCCCCGAGGACTGGCGCGAGGCGCCGGATTCGGGCGAGGAGGCCGTTCAAAGGATCGGCTGGAAAAAGGCGCTGGAGATCGCCGAAGGGTCCAGGGTTTTCGTCGGCGGAAGCCTCGCGCGCCTGGACGGCAGGCTTGGCTTCGCCGCCGGCGAGGAAAGCCCGCTTTTGGTCATCTTCCACGACGGCCCGGATCGCCGCCTTCTTCCCGGCATCGCCTGGGCCGGCCGATGCCGGGGCGAGTACTTCAACCGCGCGACTCCCTACTCGCTCGCGCTGGGCGCCGTTTCCCTGCTTTTTATCGCGGCGTACTATCTTCCGTATCAGGCCTTTCGCCAAACCTCTATCGCGGCGATTATCGCGGCCTTCGCGCCGCTCTTTCCCCTTCTGCCCACCGGCTTTCCCTTCACGCTGGCGTATCGCAGGCTTGCGCGGGCGGCCAGGGCCCTGCGCGCCCGCCGCGATCTTGCGCGGCTGCCGCTTCGCTACCCTGCCGGCGAGCTTCCCGACGGGGAGATTTACGGCTCGGTCCTCGTGGCCGAGCTTCCGCCCGAGGCGGGGATCCCGCTTCTCGCGCCGGAGGCCGCGAAAAGGCCGGCGCGGGTTTACGGCGCCTTGCGAGCCGAGGGCGCCCTTCCGACGCTTCCCGCCGATCCGCTGGCTCCCTTCGGCGCGCTTCCGGCCGACGTCCGCGCCTTCGCGAAACGCTGCGCGGCGAAAGCCTGCGCGAGCGAGGCGCTGGCCTGGATCGCGCTGTTGTCGGGAATAGCGCTGACCTTCTTTTTTATTGGGCTTTTGACCTTCGTGCTTAGCTAGCGTTGATCGCGCGCAGCGCCTGTTCCTCTTTTTCCTTTTCGAACTGGCTTGTGTACAGCCTGTGATAATGGCCCTTGGCGGCCATCAGCTCCTCGTGGGTTCCGCGCTCGATAATCCTGCCGTCGTCGATGACGAGGATCACGTCGGC
>WRAL01000163.1 GCA_009780285.1 Treponema sp. | reverse complement strand
TTTATCGTCAGCGTCTGCCAGGTTTCCTGGTCGTGCCCGATGGCGTCGCTGACAAAGCGGTTTTCGCCGCTTCGCGACCAAGGCCCGGACCATGACAGAGTCGGCGCCACGGAAACGCCCGGCGCCGATACCTCGACCTCCACGGTGACTCGGTCGTTTCGGCTGTTCACCGAGTTGTCCTTCGCGTAGCCAAAATGAATGACGTGCGATCCGGGCGGCAAGTCGTATAGTAAAGTCTCGCTTTCGGCGCCTGATACCCGTATCTGATACTCCGAGGCGGATCTGGCGCCGTTAAGGGCCGAGGCTATGCCGAAGTCAAAGTCCGCCTCGCTCGAAGCCGTGAGCGTTACCCAGAGCCTGCCGCCCGCGGGGGCGTTTATCGTCAGCATCTGCCAGGTTTCCCCGCCGTGCCCAATGGCGTTGCTGACAAAGCGGTTCTCGCCGCTCTGCGACCAAGGCCCCGACCAGGACAGGGTCGGCAAAGCGTCGGAGCCGCCCTGCTGCGCGCCCGCCAATCCCGCTATCGTCGCCATCAGGACGAAAGCGAAAGCCATACTCTTATTTTTCATGCGCAACGCCGCCTTAACAGTAAGATTGTTCGATTAAGCCATAGTTATACCATAGTCGAGGGGCCGGCGCAATGGGGCCATTGGCTTGACATGAGGCGCGCGGCGAAGTATGTTTTCAAGCGAGAGGTGGCAGATGGCTTTTGCTACGATAAGCGTGGCGCTGGAAGATGATTTGGTCGAACAGATCGATTTGATAGCGGACACCGCGTCGGTAACCCGCGCCGAGCTAATCGGCAGTTTTACGCGAATGTACCTAAGCGACCGCCGAAGGCTGCGGGAACTGTACGCCAGCGGCGAAAGCGCGGCGGCAAAGAACAGCCTTACCGAAGAGGATATGTTCGAGGCGATACGGGACTATAGACAGGCCACATGAAGCTCGTTCTTGACACAAATATTTTCATTTCGGCTTTTTTTTGGGGCGGTTATCCACGGGAAGTATTTGAAAGGGTTTTAAGCGGCTTGGACGAACTCTATATCTCCGAGGGTATTATGCGGGAGCTTGCCTCGGTGCTGACCGGCGGTAAATTCGCGGTGAACGGCGATGAGGTTGAAGATTACCTGCAAATAATCAAGAAATACTCAAACGAGGTTATCTAGTGTTCCGGAATATTCGGTTTGCAAAATCGCAACGTTCGGTAATTCCTTGCCGGGCAAGGAATTACCTCAACCTGCATACCGTCATTTGAATATTCCGGAACACTAGCGAATATACCGAAGCCTGTTAGCAGGGACAAGGATGATGATAAAATATTGCAATGCGGAATTGATGGCCGCGTGGATTTTATTGTATCCGGAGACAAGGATTTGCTTGCGCCCAAGGAATATGAAGGCATACAAATACTCGATCCAAAAAGCTATCTCGACGCGGCGTTCCTTGGCCGGCGATAATAAAACGCAAAAAGCGCGCCGCCGCGACTCCGTTCCAAGGCCATTGCCAAAGGCGCGCGATGAATGTACCATTGCCGCATGACGAAAGGCGCGAGCGACTCGAAAATAATCGTTAGGCTTGATCCGCCGTACCTGGCGACGGTGGCGATCGCCGTGGCCCTGCTTTTTATAGGGAATCGCGTGGCGACTCAGGGCCTGGCCATTCTGCCGGGCGATTCGCAGGAAGTGGTAAGGGCCCGGGCGCTGGAAGTAACGCAAAGGATACAGGGCGCCGGCGCCGGCGACGAGGCGCTTGATCCCGGCTCCGTCCTTTTTTCGCTTCAGGGCGAAAGCGTGGTTTTCGACGCGGAAATCTCAAGGGGGCCGCGCAGGGGCGAGATCGTCAGCGCGACTCAAAGCTTTCGCGGCTTCGTGCAGTACGCCAACGCCGAGGTCGCGCCCGGCGATTCAATCCTATTGATAAGCTTTGGCGACGAATGGTTTTTCAACGGCTTTTACCGCGCCGGCCGGCTTCTTTGGCTGGGGGCGATCTTCGCGTTCTGCGTCCTTCTTTTCGGCCGGAAAAAAGGCTTTAACACGCTGCTTTCGTTGAGCCTTACCTGCGCGGCGGTTTTCGCCGTCTTTATCCCCTCGATCCTTACCGGAAAAAACATTTACCTTATGGCGCTTCTTACCTGCGCCTACACCACGGCCGCGACCCTGCTTATCGTTATCGGCTTTAACAAAAAATCCCTGGCCGCGCTGGCTGGCTGCATGAGCGGCATCGCCGTCGCTGGCCTCATCGCGCTTGTCATGGACCGCGCACTTTTTCTCACCGGCGTGGTGGACGAGCATTCGCGCTTTTTGATGAACCTTCCTGTGGACGGCTCGATCAACCTGCGCGCCATCGTTTTCGCCGGCATCGTCATAGGCGCGATGGGCGCGATAATGGACGTGGCGATCTCGGTGTCATCCGCGCTTTGGGAAATAAAGGAAAGCGCGGTCGCCGTAAAGCCCGCCGCGCTTATGAGGTCCGGCATGGCCATAGGCCGCGACATGTTCGGCACGATGGCCAACACGCTGATCCTTGCGTACATTGGCACCTCGCTTTCGGTGATATTGATCCTGCTGGTCTACACCGATTCCCTTGCCAGCCTTATGAACATGGAAATGATCGTCGTCGAGGTTTTGCAGGCCCTCTGCGGCAGCTTCGGCATTCTGTCCGCCATACCCATCACAAGCCTTTTCTGCTCGGCGATTTTCTCGCGGCCGGGCGGCGTGCAAGCCGGGCCTGCCGGATGGACAAACGCGCTTGACAAGGGGGAGCCGTGAACGTACTATTGGCCATGAGGGCGGTTCCTTTTGAAATGCGAGCGGGCTGGCCCAAGGAGCGAGATTCATGGCCGGAACGATAGGGGTCAAGGTAGCCGACGGCGATTTTTATCCCATACTCGACGAAAATTCCAAGGGCCGCAGGAGGCTTGTCCTAACGACGGCCCATGACGGCCAGAGCAGCGTTCAGCTTGATTTTTTCAGGAGCGTGTCCAAGTCCATGCTTGACGCGCAGTACGTGGGCAGCATCGTCGTCGAGGGCATGACCCCGGTGAGGAGGCAGGGCGCCTCAATCGAGCTTGTGGTCAGCTCGGACGGGGAAGGGAACGTCGTGGCGCGGGCCCGCGACCTTGCCGCGCCGCCCGAGAGCGAGCCGCAGTTTTTGACCGTCTCCCTGCGCGCCATGGATTCGTCCGACAGGCCGGAGGATTTTCCCGACTTCGATCCGGAGGAGCCGGAGGCCGAGCGGCCCGTCGGCAAGGGCGCGGGGAAGCGCGCCGGGAAGGGCCGCTGGCCCCTGGCCATCGCGCTTGTCTTTGTTCTGGCCTCCCTGCTTGGGCTTGGGGCGCTATTGTTCCTTTACGGGGGCGGCCGAGAGGCGTTCCCGGCTTTTTTCCGGGGCCCGACGCATGCCGTCGAGCCCTCTGATGACCTGTCGCCGTGATTCCGGGAGGCGCGCGCTTTCGATGGCTGCGCGGGCGGCTCCGGCTCGATCCGCGCGAGGCGACAAAAGGAGACCTTGAGTGAGCCAGAGATTCGCTTTTGGCGTCGCTTTTTCGGCGATAGTTTTTTTGATGGCCTGCGGCTCCTGCGCCAGCGCCGGGGACGGGGAAAGCCAGGAGGCGCCGGCGGCCTTCGCCTCGGCGGCGCCTGTCGAGCCCTTTTTTTACGAGGGCCTTCTGCGCATGAGGGGGGGGGAGGAGGCCGCGGCGCTCGCCCTCTTTGAAAGGGCCCTCGCCAGCCACAACCGGCGCGCGGCTGCTGCTGCGGCGGCGGAGATTTTGGGCTGGGCGCTGGCCTCCGAGGACGGCCTTGGCGAGGTCGATTTTTCCGCCCTCGCCGGCGCCGCGCAGGGATCCTGGGCCGATGTCCTGGCCGTCCTGCGCTCGGCCGGCGATCCCCTGTCGAGGGACGGCGCGCTTGAGCTGCTTTTGAACGGCGCCACCTACGCCCCGGCCATGCGCGCCCTGAGCGACTGGCAGAGCGCGCGGGCGCTTTCGGGCGCCGCGCCGGCCGGCCTGGCCTTTAGCGCCGCGGAAAGGGCCGCCGTCGACGGGCGCGTCGCCGTGACCCGCTCTCGCTGGGCGGACGCGCTGCGCCATTTCCGCATAGTCCTTGACGGATCGCCGGA
This sequence comes from Treponema sp., assembly GCA_009780285.1. Lineage (GTDB taxonomy): Bacteria > Spirochaetota > Spirochaetia > Treponematales > Breznakiellaceae > WQXQ01. The sequence continues at coordinate 525 of WRAL01000163.1, read as the reverse complement.
CCTGTTTTTCCGCCATCCAACCCTGCTCGCCGATTTGGGAAGGGCCTTCGAGTACACCTCGTCCGGCATGGAAGGCGCCGATCTCTTTCTTGAATGGGAAAGGATCGCCGCGGCCCGCTCCGGGTCCTGGCGGGGCAGGCCCTTCGACGGCCTGGTCGACGACGGCAACGAAAGCCTGATACGGTTTCAGCTTTTGTTCTTTTCGGGCCGCATCGCGCGCCAGCGGGGGGCGGAAAGCATATCGCGCTTCGAGCGGGCGCTTCCCTTCGCGATTCAGGTGTCGCCGGCTCAGTCCGACGCGACGATATGGTACATCCTTCGCGAGGCCGTGGATCGAAGCCCTGTGGAGACCATAGCCTACATGGAAAGGCTCGCGCCGCTTTGGAGCGACGACCTTACCTTCCTCGACGTTATGGACAGGCTCAGCCGCCAGCTTATAATCGAGTGGCGCTGGGACCTGATGCTGCGCGCGCTGGGGGCCGTCATGGGGCGCGAGAGCGCGATAACGGCGAAGTTCGCCTGGAT
>WRAL01000162.1 GCA_009780285.1 Treponema sp. | reverse complement strand
GGTATGATGGAATGCAAGAAGGCGCTCGTGGACACTGCCGGCGACTTCGACAAGGCCGAGGAAATGCTTAAAGAGAAGGGCCTGGCCGCAATGGAAAAGCGCGCCGAGCGCGAAACCAAGGCCGGCGGCGTTTTCGTCGCGGCGAGCGCGGCTGGCGACGCAGTGGTTCTTGCCGAGCTTACCTGTGAAACGGACTTTGTCTCGCGCAACCCGGACTTTGTGGCCGTGGGACAGGCAGTGGCGAAAAAGGCCCTGGAAAAAGGCTGCGGCGCCGAGGACGCGGAGCTTGTCGGCATGGTCGCGGACCTTGCCACGAAAATTCGCGAGAACATGGGCCTTAAGCGCGTCTGCGCGGTCAAGGCGGCTCCGGGCGAGCTTATACGGACCTACGTTCACGGCGAGGCGGAAATCGGCGTGGCCGTTAAGTGCAAGGCCGACAAGCCCGAGGCGCTCTCCGGCGAGGAGGCTCGCGGCTTTGTTTTTTCGCTGGCGCTGCACGTCGCGGCCTTCGCGCCGCTTGCCGTGGACCGAAGCCGGATCGCGCCGGGCTACGTCGCCGAAAAGGAAGCGCTGTTCCGCGCCGAAATGGCCGAGGACGAAAAGCTCAAGGGCAAGCCGGAAGCCCAGCTTGAAGGGATTCTCAAGGGAAAAGTGAACAAGCATCTTGCGAACATCTGCCTTGTGGAGCAGGCTTACGTCAAGGACGAAAAGCTCAGCGTCGCGCAGGCGCTGGACGAGCAGTCGAAAAAGTCCGGGGCGAAAATCGAGGTCGCGGAGTTCGCGTACTTCAAGGTGGGAGAATAGATGCGCGAGGCAATCTCGGCTACCGAGGAAAAGATGGAAAAAACCGTGGCGGCGCTCAAGGACGGCTTCGCCGCGCTGCGCACGGGGCGCGCCTCGGCGGCTATTTTCGACAGGATCCGCGTCGATTGCTACGGCGACAAATCGCCCCTTAACCAGGTGGCCAACGTTTCCGTTCCGGAGGCGCGGCTTATCGTGATTCAGCCTTTCGACAAAAGCCTGATCGGCGAGATCGAAAAGGCGATACGCTCGTCGGAGCTTTCGCTGAACCCCTCGAACGACGGCAAGGTGATTCGCATTTCCATTCCGCCCCTCAATGAGGAGCGGCGCAAGGAGCTTGTCAAGCAGGCGAAGAACCAGGCCGAGCAGTCGCGCGTGGCGATACGGAACGCGCGCCGCGACGGCAACGACGAGCTGAAAAAAATGCTCAAGGACTCTTCCATCACCGAGGACGACGAGGCCAAGGGCGGCGCGGAATTGCAGAAACTTACCGACGGCTTTATCGCCCGGGTGAACCAGGTTCTCGAGGAAAAAGAGAAAGAAATTTTGGAAGTGTAGGATGGGCAGGGAGCTTCCGGCGGCGCAGGCGAGCGAATTGCGCGCGCCGCGCCATGTCGGGATCATAATGGACGGCAATGGCCGCTGGGCGAAACGGCGAGGCGGCATTCGCACGCAGGGCCATCTTGAAGGGCTCGCGGCGGCCAAGCGCGTGGTGAAGGCGGCGAGCGACATGGGGATTCAATACCTTACGCTCTACGTCTTTTCCACGGAAAATTGGAAAAGGGCCGTTTCCGAAGTGGGCTTTATTATGGGCCTTGTCCGCCAGTACCTGCGCGCCGAGATGGATTTTTGCAGGGGAAACCGCATTCGGGTGCGCCACGCCGGGGATTCCAGCGGGCTTCCGGCGGATATTGCCGGCGACATCGCCAGCACCGTCAGGGACACGGAAAGTTTTGACGGGATGCAGGTGATACTTGCGCTTAACTACGGCGGCCGGGACGAGATCGCGCGCGCGGTGCGGCGGCTCGCGGCCAAGGGCGCGAAAATGGAGGCGCTGGGCGAGGCGGACATCGCGTCCTGCCTGGACAATCCGGACGTGCCGGATCCGGACTTGATAATCCGCAGCGCCGGAGAGTACAGGACCAGCAACTTCCTGCTTTGGGAAGGCGCCTACGCGGAGCTTTTCGTTTCGCCCAAGCTCTGGCCGGACTGGACCGGCGCCGACTTGGCCGAGGCGATAGCCGAGTATCGAAACAGGGAACGGCGTTTCGGAAGCGTCGCCGGGGAGTGAACGAGCGATGAGCAAACTGGCTCAAAGGCTTTTTATTTTCCTTTTTGGAGTGCCGGCCGTCTGCGCGCTGGTGCTTCTTCTTCCTCAGCTTAACCACCTTGCGCTAAACCTGACGATAGCGCTTTTCAGCGCCTTTTCCGCCGTGGAACTTTCGGCGATGCTTGCGCAAAGGGATCTGCGCCTGTCGAAGGCCAAGGCCGCGATTTTAGGCGCGCTCCTTCCCGCCGCCGCGACCGTGGCCATGCTTACCGGCCGGGCTTCCGTTCCGGCGCTGGCCTTTTTCGCGACCACCGCCGGCGCCGGCTGGCTGCTTTTGTCGCGGGTTTTTTCCAAGGGCGAAAAGCTGGCCGCTTTTTCCGGCGAGCTTGTCGCCGGCCTTTGCGCCCTTTTGTATCCCGGCGCCTTTTTGGTCTGGCTTGTCGCGATGACCGGCTGGGGCAATTCCGGCGTCGTGATAATGGCTTTTTTGCTGGCCGTCTTCGCCGGGGATTCGCTTGCCTGGGCCTTGGGAATGCTTTTTGGCAAGAACAACCGGGGTTTAGTGCCGGCAAGCCCTAACAAAAGCGTCGCCGGCTTTATAGGCGGGCTTTTGGGGCCGGCGATCGTGGTTGCCGGCGCCGCGCTTATTTGGCCGGGGATTTTTGCCGGCTCCTTTGCGCGCGGCGCGATTGTTGGCCTTCTTACCGGCTGCGCGGCGATTTTGGGCGATCTTGCCGAGTCGGCGATCAAGCGCAGCTGCGGCGCCAAGGATTCCGGCAAAATGATGATTGGCCGCGGCGGATTTTTGGACTCGATGGATTCCATCGCGATGGCGGCGCCTGTTTTCTACCTTTGTTTTAGCGCCTTTTTCGGCTGAGGCTCGGGATGCGAGCAAAAGTCGCCGTGCTGGGCGCGACCGGCTCCATAGGAAAAAGCGCCCTCGACGCGCTTTCGCGCATGCGGGCCGCTTTCGACGTGGTTCTTTTAAGCGCGCATAGCGACCGCGCCGGCCTCGATCTGGCCGCGCGCGACTGGCCAAACGCGGCGAGCGAGCTTTCAGGCGATTCCGGCGGGCGCGCGCGCCTGCTTCGCGCCATTGCCGATTGCGGCGCGCAGGTTATCGTGAACGGGATTTCAGGCGCGGCGGGACTTGAGCCTTCGATGGCGGCGCTTCAAGCCGGAGCGGACCTTGCGCTTGCCAACAAGGAAACTATCGTGATGGCCGGCGCCCTTGTTATGCGCGCCGCCGAGGAAAACGGCGCCTTGGTGATTCCGGTTGATTCCGAGCATTCGGCGATTTACGCTTTGCTTGAAGGCCAACAGTATTCGGAAGTCCAGGAGATAATTCTTACCGCGTCCGGCGGGCCGTTTAGGAACAGATCGCTGGCGGAGATGGAACGCGCAAGTCCTGCGGAGGCGCTGGCGCATCCGACATGGAACATGGGCGCGAAAATATCGGTGGATTCCGCGTCGATGGCGAACAAAGGGCTTGAGGTGATCGAGGCGGCGCGGCTTTTTGGCTTTCCGCCTGAAAAAATAAAAGTGGTGGTGCATCCGCAGAGCGTCGTGCATTCGATGATCGCGATGAAGGACGGCGCCGTTTATGCCCAGCTTTCCAGGCCGGACATGCGCCTGCCTATTAGCCAGGCCTTGCGCTGGTCGCGCGCCGGGCGAGCGGCGATTGAGGTTGTGGGGGAGGGCGAAAGCGCCGCTTTCGGACGGCTTGATTTTTCAGGCCTTGCGCTGGAATTTTTCCCGCCGGACTTTGCGCGCTTTCCTTTTTTGGCGCTTGCATACGAGGCGGTGAAAAAAGGCGGGCTGTATCCTTGCGCCTACAACGCGGCGAATGAGGCGGCGGTGGCGGCTTTTCTTGCCGGCCGGATTGGGTTTCTTGATATGGCAAGGATAACAGGGTATATTTTAGAGGCTGACTGGGGAACGGAGCCTGCGAACGTCGCGCAGGTGATGGAGGCCGACGCGCGGGCGCGCGACATGGCGGAGAGGGAAATAAAATGATACTGACAAATATTTTGCTGGGCTTGTTCGGCCTGGGAATCGTCGTTTTTGTTCACGAGCTTGGGCATTTTTTGGCGGCGCGGCTTGTGGGCATTGACGTCGAGGCTTTTTCCATTGGCTGGGGCAAGCCGATACTAAGGAAGAAAGTGCGCGGCGTGGAATATCGCCTGGGAATGTTTCCCCTGGGCGGCTATTGCAAGATGCGCGGCCACGACGACTTAAAAGGCGCCGTGGAAACCGATGCCGGCGAAATTAAGGCCGAAAAGGGAAGCTATTTCGGCGCAAGCCCGCTTCAGAGAATTATCGTCTGCGCCGCGGGGCCTTTTTTCAATATTCTGTTCGCGATTGTGGCGCTGTCGTTTTTGTGGGGCGCCGGTCTTGAGATGCGAACGCTGGACAACAGGATCGTGCTGGCTTCGCAGCTTGCGCCTGAGCGGATTTTTCCCGCCGATGAAGCCGGCCTTATGACCGGCGACAGAATCGTCGAGGTAAACGGCCGGCCGACGAACTTTTCCCACGAAGTGCGCGCCGCCATTTCGCTCAGCCCGGAAAGGCTGT
>WRAL01000161.1 GCA_009780285.1 Treponema sp. | reverse complement strand
TACAAGCAATTTGGCAATTCGGTTTCCGTTCCCGTGATACGCGCCATAGCGAGGCGAATTAGGCTAGCGCTTGATAATGGGACTGGCGCATTTCGACCGTAGGCGGTGATATTTCGATATATCGCTTGATGTAGCTTGACACGAAACTTCGATCGTGATATAACCCAATCATGGAGGAACGGATGGAATCGAAGAAATGCACAAGCTGCGGCGCGCTCATGCAGAAACCTGAGGATTTTGGGAAGGAGAAGAATGGAGAGGCCAGCGCGGAGTATTGCTCTCGCTGTTGGCAAGATGGCACTTTTACTGACTGGGCCGTAAGCGCGAATTTGGAGGTTTCCACTGAATAGCGAATGAACGCTGTCTTTGAAAGCGTCATGCCGCGCGCATGAGGAAAGCTTGGCTCCATGTTTTATCTTCGATTCCTTAACCGCGGCCGCTTGACCTTGCGCTTGTTGACGCGCTACAATTTGGGCACTTATGGAAGGCGTAGCGATAATCTCCGATATACATGGCAATGTTCCGGCTTTGGAAGCCGTGCTTGCCGAAATAAAAAGAAGAAATATTAGCAGAATTTTTTGCTTGGGCGATATGGTAGGCAAAGGACCATCGCCCGATATTGTCATTGATATTTGCAGAAAAGAATGCGAAAAAATAATCAAGGGAAATCATGAAGAGTTGATATGCGCCGAAACTGTTTTCGGCGGCAAAATATACGAAAAGATGAATGAATGGCATAAAGAAAAGCTAGGAAAAGAACGATACGAGTATCTATTGTCGCTTGAAAATTGCATAGACATGCAGATGGGCGGAAAAAATATACGGCTCTTTCATGCTTCGCAAATTGGCGTGTGCTACAGAGTGCGCAGGGGCGACAGCCTGGAAAGGCATTTGGCAATGTTTGAAAATACCGATTTCACTGGCGACTTTTTCAAGCCGGACGTAGTGGTATATGGAGACATTCATTTATCGTATATTGAAATTGTTGGAAATAAAATTTTGTTCAATGTTGGCAGCGTAGGAAACCCCTTGGGCATGGATACAAGGGCGTCTTTTGGAATTTTGACGGGGGAAGATAAGGGCAAGCTTGAACTGGAAGTCGTAAAAATTGATTATGATAGGAAAAGGGCCATAGATGATACAAAAAACTGCGGCCTTCCTGAAATCGACCTTTATGTAAATGAGATTCTTACCGGGAAATACAGAGGAAAAATTCATAATACCTAGTCTTAGTCTCGAGGTAAAAGTGAAAAACATCTTAGGCATTCTTTTATGTCTGGCCGTTTCGATTCCGGCTTGGCTTCTCGGCGCGGCTCTTCCCCTTGTCGGCGGGCCGATCGTCGCGATTCTGGCTGGGATGTTTATTTCGCTCGCCGCGCCTGGCCTTGTCAAGATGCGCCTCGTCAAGCACTGGGAATTTTCACCGGGGCTTAAATTTACCTCGAAAAAAATATTGCAGTATTCGATTATTTTTCTAGGTTTTGAGATGAACCTGAGCAATCTGCTCGCCGCTGGTCGCGCCTCCCTACTCGTTATGTGCGCCACCTTCGCGCTGGTTTTCGTGGCGGCCTTTTTTCTCGGCCGCGCTTTGCGTCTTTCCAGCAACACGACGACGCTTATTGGCGTGGGCACGGCGATCTGCGGCGGTTCGGCGATCGCCGCCGTCGCGCCGGTTATCCGCGCCGAGGACGAGGACGTCACGAAGGCCATTTCGACGATTTTTCTCTTTAACATTATTGCTGTTTTTATTTTCCCGGGGCTTGGCCGCGCGATGGGAATGGACGACAGCGCTTTCGGCATTTGGGCCGGAACCGCGATAAACGACACTTCATCGGTCGTCGCCGCAGGAACCGCCTGGAGCGTGGAAACGGGAAACAATATCGCGCTTAATTACGCGACCATCGTAAAGCTCACGCGAACGCTCTTTATCGTTCCTATAGCGCTTTTTCTTGCGGCGCGCATGACAAGAAAACAGAAAAAGGATGGCGCGGAAACGGGCAGCTTTAGCCTTGCCAAAGTTTTTCCCTGGTTTATTCTTATTTTTGTCGGCGCGGTGCTGGCGCAAACGTTTTTTAACATTCCGGCCAATATAACGGCCATACTCGTAACGCTTGGAAAGTTCGGAATAGTTATGGCGATGTCGGCGATTGGACTTAACACGAACCTAAAGGCGCTTTTTTCAAGCGGGATAAAGCCAATCGCGCTGGGCTGCGCCTGCTGGCTTACGATCTCGCTAGGCGCGTTGGCGGCGCTGCGCTTCCTGGCTTAGTCAGGTTCCCTCGACGGATAAAAGTCTTGAACAAGCAGGAACAGAAGAGCGGCGAAGGCAAGGCCCAGCGACACGAGCCTTAGGGTCGAGCTGGAAACGGGATCGTAGGCGACGGCGTAGATCGCCTGGTCCGACGGAAGTTCCACAGCCGACGCGATCTCAAGGCCAACGACGCGCACGAACTCTTCCTCGGGCAGGCCATAGCCGAGCTGCCTTGCAAAGACGGAAAGCGCGTCGTCATCGTACAGGAGGCTGACCTTCGTGCCATGGAAGCCTCTGTTCGCCGCTTCCAGCGCGCTTAAATTTGCGGAAAGCCGCTGGCTCTCGGCATCGAGGTGACGGCGGGCGTAAAGGCCGTTTTGTCCCAGAAAAAAGGACAAAAATGTATAGGCAAGGATGGCTGTCCAGGGAACCAGCATGTATCGCAAAAGTCGCATCGCTACATTATCGACAGGCTGGCCGGAAATCCGCGCCCTCCCGCGCGAAAAATTCGCTCGCCTCGCTACGGCGCGCGGGAAAGCGCGTCCTGCGCGGCGGCTTCATGCCCCAGCGCGCTGAAGATTCCGGCGGAGCGCGCGTAGGCGGCGGCGGCGGCCTCGCGATTGCCCGCGCGGGTTTGCACGTCGCCCAGCGCGCGCCAGCTTGCCGCGAGGCCCCAGGAATTTTCCACCCGCCTGTCAAGCTCTATCGAAGCTTCGAGCGCGGCGCGGGCGCCGGGAAGATCGCCGGAGCGCGATCTGAACGACGCGATCATAAACCAGTCGAAGGCGGCAAGCTCGAAAAGTCGCGCTCGCTCGTGGGTGGCGCGGCTTCTCGCCGAAGCTGCCTCGGCCTGCGCGAAACGGCCAAGCTCGCCCAAGGCAAGCGCCTCCACCGTCCAGGAAAAGGCGACGAAAAGCGGATCGCGCAAATGCGGCCTTTCCCGAGCAAGCTCCTCGACAACGCTCTGCGCCACGGCCGCGCCGGAGCGCGCCGTTATCGCCGAAAAAAGCGCGCCCCGCGCGGCGTGCGAACGGGCCAGCGCGACAAGCTCGCGGCTGCCGGAGGATTCCGCCTCGGCCAGGGCCTCGGCCCAGGCGGCGCGCGCCTCGGATTCCAGGCCCAGAGCGAACAGTGCGTTGCCAAGCGAAAGCCCGGCGCGCGCTCGCAGGCCGGAATCGTCGGCAAGGATGGCAAGGCGCAGCGCGTCCTCGATAAAGAACAGCGCGCCCTCCGGCTCGCTCCTGTCGGCCTGCCTGTTTCCGCGCCCAAGCTGCGCCTCGGCCTGCCTTCGCATGTCGGTGATTTCCCCCTGGTTTCTAGGCTGGGTGGAACAGCCGGCGAATAGGGCCAGGGCGAGTAAGGCAAGGGCAATAGTTCTTTTCACTTAGGGCCCCCAAAAATCAATGTCGCGCGCGAAAGTGCCGCCGGGCCCGATCTGCGTCCGCTGGGGAACGCCGCCGCGAAGGAGCGGGTTGTTGGCCACCGCGACAAGCACGTCGTCAACCGTTCGAAGAACGTCCTGAAGCTCGAACAAAAGCGACGCGATCTGCGGGAACTGCGACGGGATCATCTCGGCGGTAAGCTCCAGGCTGGCAAGGATTCCGGCCACCGAATCAAGCGAGGTTACAAGGTTTGAGTAAACCTCGCTTTCGCCGTCCAAAATCGCCATCACCGCGCCCTCCGGGTCGGCGGCTCCCTGCGCGATGGCGCCCACGCTTGCAAGCACGTCGTCCACCTGCGCGAGTATGCCTTCCAGATTCTCCCCGATGGATGGAACGATGTCGTCCGCGATGCCGGCGAGGGTGCGCTCAAGCGCCGCGACCGTCCCGCCCACGTCGCGCAGGATTCGCCCTATCTCGGTTCGCTCCGTTCCTTCCAGCGCCTCGTGCACCACGTACAAAAGCGAATCGACCAGCGAGATGATCGCGCCTATGCTGTCCACGCCGCGCTCGCCCGGAATCGCCTGGCCTTCCTCAAGAAGGGCGCTTTCCAGCGGGCCGGGGATAAAGACGAACTGGTTCCCAAGCATGGGAATCGGGCCGGCAATAAGCTGCACGCTGGAGCCCACGCGCGCCCGGTCGATATAGGTGTCGAAGATCACGAAGTCAACCCGTACCATGTCGTTGTCCACCGGCTCGAAGGATCGAACGGCCCCGATGTTGAAGCCCACGTGCTGCACCGGCATGTTCTGGCTTAGCCCCTGCGCGGAGTCGAGGTAGGTATGAAAAACATAGTCGCGCGCGAACCAGCGCTGGTTTACGCCCATCATAAAAAGGACGAAAACCAAAATCCCCAGCGCCAGAACCACGGAAACGCCGACTATTTTATCCGCAAAACGTATGGCCAGCTTCACTTAGGCCGCCCCCATTTCAACAAGGCGCTCGATGTCGCCTTCG
>WRAL01000160.1 GCA_009780285.1 Treponema sp. | reverse complement strand
GCGGCGGCCGTGGTCGAGGTGGAAATCGATCCCATCGACCTCATGCCCAGGGCGCGGGGCCTTTGGCTGGCCGTCGACGGGGGAAGGATTTTATGCCCGGCCAGGGCGCGCGCGGAGATCGAGCGCGGCGCGGCGCAGGCGCTGGGCTGGGCCTGCCACGAGCGGCTGGAATATTCGGCCGGGGCGCTGCGGGAGGAGGACTTCGAGGCTTTCGACCTTCACGGGGACTGGCCGCGCGCGGCGATAGAGTTCGCGCCGGAGGATTCGGGGCCGCCCAAGGGAATAGGCGACCTCCCCTTCGCCTGCGTCCCCGCGGCCTTCATCCAGGCCGCGTCCCAGGCCGCAGATCGGGCCTTTAGCCGCATCCCCTTCGATCCCCGCGCCGGCGAGCCGGCGGGGCCGCCCGAGGCCCGGGAGGAAGCGTGACGGTAACCTTTACCCTTAACGGCGCCGACGCGAAATTCACCGGCCGCGCGCAGGCCAGGCTCAGCGATATCCTGCGCGAGCGCTTCGGGCTTTTGGGCGCCAAGTCCTCCTGCCTCGTCGGAAAGTGCGGCTTTTGCGTCGTCCTTGTCGACGGCAGCGCGGGCCTGGCCTGCCTGATTCCGGCTTTCGCGCTCAAGGGCCGCGCCATCGTGACGATAGAGGGCTTTTCCGAGGGCGCCGCGCGCGAGGACATAGACCGGGGCTTCGCCGAGGCCGGCCTTGAAAGCTGCCGGTACTGCGAGGCGTCGCGGATCCTGGTCGCCGAGGCGCTTATAGGCGGCGCGACGCGGCCCTCGAAGGAGGCGATGCTCGCCGCGGCGCGCGGGATAGGCTGCCGCTGCTGCGATCCGCGCCTTTTCGCGCGGGGGATCGAAAAGGCCCTCGAGGCGCGGCTAGGGAGGCTGCATGGAAGATAGGCCCGATACCGTTTTCCGCCCGGAAAGCTACGCCGAGCTTTTTTCGCAATGGGAAAAAAGCCCCGACGCGGAAATCCTCGCCGGAGGCACGGAAATCATGCGCCGCCTCGGCGGGCGAAGGGCCGCGCCCCTGCCCCGCTCGCTTATCGTTCTGGACGGGATCGAGGAGATGCGAAGGATAAGCCGCTCGGAAAGCTACCTGGAGATAGGCGCCGCGGCCACGCTCAGCCGGATAATCGAGCTGGGCAAGCACGCGCCCGGGGCGCTGCTGCGCTGCCTGCGCGGGATAGCCTGTCCCCAGCTTCGCGGCATGGCCAGCCTGGGCGGGAACGTTTTTTCCGGCCTTGACGCATCGGCCGCGCTCGTCGCGCTGGACGCGCAGTACGAGCTTCGAAGGGCGCAGTCCGCGCGCTGGATAGCGGCGGCCCGCTTCGCCCCCGCGCCCGGCGAGCTTATCTGCAGGATCCGGGTGCCGCTGGACGCCTGGGATTTTTCGGAATTCAGGAAATTCCCCGGCCGCTCGGACTCGGGCGGAATCGCCGTCTTCCTCGCCAAGGCGCAGAAAAACACCCTGACGGACGTAAGGGTCATCTGCAAGGACGCGCTTGAGACGATGCGGGACAAGGACGCGCAGGACATGCTTATAGGCAAGCGCCTTCCCCTGGCCCGCAAAACGGCCTCCGCCTTCGCCGCCCATTGGAAGGAGCGCCTGCGCTCGGCGGAAGGCGCCGATGACGTTCTGACAGGGGAATTCGCGGCCTTTATCGAGGCTACCGCGCAAAGCCTGGCCGAATAAGCCGGCGGCGCGCCAAGCGCGCCGGCTAGAACGGGAGCGGCAGGAGGCGCGCGGCAAGCCCGATGGCCGCCGTCAGCGCGACGAAAAGCGCCGGAAGCAGGAAGCGCCGGAGGCCGCGCCGGGGCTTTTCGGGCGCGGCGTCCAAAGCGGCGGCGGAATCGTCGCGGGACTGCAGCTCGAAAAGCATCCCGTCGATGGCCCTTACAAGCCCGGCCTCTCCGCGCGGCCGCCGGGCGCGGGCCCTTTCCGCGAAGGGCGCCATTCTTTCAAGCAGGCGAAGGGTCTGCGCCAATAGCGCCCCGGCGCGGCCGGGCAGCCTCAGATCGGATCTGACGGCGAGCTTGGAGATCAGCATGAGGCCGGAAAGCGTTATCGCCCGTTCAAGGCCCAAAAGAAGGCTTCCCTGGGTAACGCTCAGGGGGCCCAGCTCCAGCAGCACCCTTCCCTGCGGCGCGAGCAGGTTGAAAAAAACGACGCCGGCGACGAATATCGCCGTGGCCGCGAAATTGATCCGTCGCCCCGAAAGCGCGGCCAGAAGGCAGAAAAACAGGAACTGCGCAAGGTGCCCAGCAAGCGATCTGTCCCAAAGAAACGCCAGCGCGGCCAGAAGGCCGGCGGCGAAGAGCGCGTCCGGGGCCAGGGAATCCCCCCTGCGCTTTGCTCGAGCCGTCGTCATCTGAGGCGACGCAGCCTCAGGCTCGCCCGAGGGACGCTCGACCTCCTCGCCGGAAAGCCAGGCGATCCATAGCGAGCGGCGTCTAAAGCGCTCGCAGGCAAGCCCCAGCGCTATGCCGGAGACGAAGCCGGCGGCAAGAAAAGGCGGGGCAAGATAGCGCGCCGCCTCGCCAAAGACGAAAAAGCGCGCCATGAAAAGCTGGGCGCCGTTGGAAACCATCGCGCCGGCGCATCCGATGCCGGCAAGCCCCGGCCGGGCAATCCCCGGCAGCCTTGAAAGCGCGTACATGGCCAGCGCCGAGGAAAGCGTGCCGGCGGCGGAAAACAAAAAAATGAAGGAAAGAAAGGTGCCGCCTATAAGCCCCTGGCCGGCGAGCTTCAGGAGCGCCAGAGCGAAATATTGGCGGGGCCGAAGAAGGCCCAGCGCAAGGAGCAGGGGCATGTTGGCAAGGCCGATCCGCATGAAGGGAAGCGGGCGCGGGATAAGATGCTCGACCGCCGAAAGAAAAAAGCACAGCGCGCCGAGAAGGGCCAGCGCGCGGCCGGCGCGGGCTTGCGCCGCGTCGCTATCGGGCGGTAGCGTCCACGCCATCGGCCGCGCCGCCCGGCGCGCTTATGTACAGTATCACCCTGTTGGGAAGGCAGGCCGCCCATTGGCCGCGCGAGCGTATCGCCCCGGCGGCGACGCAGACCAGATCCCGGCAGGGCGAGCTTAGCACGCGGGCCTCGCCGCCGCGTATCTCTATTTCCGTGGCTCCAAGCGGGCCTTCCAGGGCGATGGTTTCGGTCGAGTCCAGGGGGAACACCCAATGGCCGCCGTCGCCGCGCAGGTTCGCCACGGGCCGCCCGCCGCCTGAGTACGCGACGAAAAAGGAAAGAATCACCGCCCCCAGAGCGGGGGCGGCGATCAGCGCGTCCGCCGGCCTTAGCAAGAAGCCTCCGGCGGGCGCGCGCGAAAGATTGTCGCCAAGGCTAGACGCTGACGACCGAGGCTACCTGCGGGATCGTGTCCTTGAGATAGCTTTCGATTCCCATCTTGAGGGTCATCTGGGACATCGGGCAGCTGCCGCACCTGCCCAGAAGCTTTACGGAAACAACCCCGTCGTCCGAAATGGCGACGAATTCGACGTCCCCGCCGTCCGCCTGCAAATTCGGGCGAACGTTTTCCAAAGCGGCCTTTACCTGTTCTTCAAGCATAAAACTCTCCTTCGCGAAGTATACAGAACGTCGCGGCCTAGCGCAAGCTAGTCAAAGATCGCGAGCACCCCGCCGTCGTAGTTTTGCTCGATGAAGGCCCGAACGCGGGGGCTTAAAAGGGCTTCCCGCAGGGCGAGTATGCGCGGGTCATTCTCGTAGCCGCGACGAACCGCCACGATGTTCACGTAGGGGGAGTCGGCGCTTTCGATGATCAGGGCGTCGCGCTGGGGGTTGAAGCCGGCCTGCAGGGCGAAGTTGCCGTTGATCACCGCCGCGTCCACGTCCCCCAGCGCGCGGGGAAGCTGGGCGGCCTCAAGCTCGCGGAAGACGAAGCCCCGGGGATTGCCGCCGGGGGCTATGTCGCGGGCGGTGGCAAGAAGCCCGGCGCCTTCCCGCAGCGTTATAAGCCCCCGCGCCTGCAAAAGGAGCAGCGCCCTTCCGCCGTTGGAGGGGTCGCTGGGAATCGCTATCTCCGCGCCGGCCGGCAGGGCCGCTACGCTGTCAAAGCGGGACGAATAAAGGCCCATAGGCTCGACGTGCACGCCAAAGGCCGAAACGAGGCTCTCGTTCCATTCGGCGTTGGACTGCAGGTACGGCAGGTGCTGGAAAAAGTTCGCGTCTATGTCGCCGAACATAAGCGCCTGGTTGGGCAGCACGTAGTCGGTAAACTCCCGTACCCGCAGCGTTATCCCCTTGTCCCTAAGCTCGGCGCTTATAAGGTTCAAAAGCTCGGCGTGGGGAACCGGCGTGGCCCCCACGGTAAGCGTATTGCCGGAATCCCGCGAGCCTGCGGCAAAGGAAAGCGCGGCGGCGCCGGAAAGCAGGGCGAAGAGGAGCGTCATCCTCACGACAGTCATGTTTAAGATTGTTTTTTTCATCAATCATTCCTCCAAGTAGTTCTTCAGTTAGGACGTTTTTGGGGATTAAGTCAATAGGGCCGGGGCCTCGCGGCCTTTGGGATCTAAGGCCTTTGATCGGTGGCCCCCTGCGGCTGGCGGGCGCGCGGGACCTCGGTCATGTCGCTGCGCTCCAAATGCCCTCGGCGCCCGCGCGCCCGCCAGCCGCAGGGCATACGCGGTGGGG
>WRAL01000159.1 GCA_009780285.1 Treponema sp. | reverse complement strand
GAAGCGCCGTCATCCCCCGCGCGTCGGTCGCGATAAGGCTTTCCCTGGTCAGAAGCGACTTAAGAAGCGTATCGTCCCAGCTTAAAAGCGCGACTTGGACCGGGCTCGCTCCCGCCGGCCCCGGCCTGTGAATGTCGGCTCCGGAGGCGACCAGCACCCGCGCCGACTTTCCGCTTGAGCTTGCCGCCGCGACGTCAAGGGGAGTCTGTCCCCAGAAGTCCTGCGCGTCCACCTCGGCGCCCCTGGCGATAAAAAAAGACGTGAGCGGCGCGTCGTTAAGCGCCGCCGCGAAGTGGAGCGGAGTGCGTCCGTTCGGATCGCGCGCGGTTACGTCGAATTCCCCCATGAAGTAGGAAATGGCCCGCTCGTCGCCGCGCGCGAGCAGGCTCCACATATCCTCTTTTGGCGAGCTTCCGCATCCCGCCATGATTCCACATGCCGCGGCGAGCGCCAGGAAAATCCCGGCCCTGCCTTTTTTGAAGATCAAAAATCCAAACCTGCCTCTGCGCATCATTACAGACCTCTTACCGCGAGTATCGGCCTGTTTTTCCGCAAACCTTAGAAAACCGGCGCATTGGCCGCGCCGCGCCGAAAAATGATTTTTTACCTGCTTCCCGACCAGGGAAATCATTTTGCCGGAAAATTAACCACGGAGTCACACGGAGGGAAAGCGGGCATCAGCGCGCGGCTTGCCGTGGAAGGGGATTTGCTCCGTGTAACTCCGTGGCAATTGCGAAAACTGATTTCCCTGGCTCCGGCGACGGGCAATTGACCGGAGCGCGCGCCTGCGCTAGACTGGCTTTCGACGCGCTGGCGCGGCAGGCTTCGGGAGGATTGGCAATGGGCGATTTGGGCGAAAAAGAGCGGATTCTCGTGGTGGACGACGACGAGATTCATCTGGCGTTCGTCGAAAGCATTTTAAGGGAAGAATACAGCGTTTCCTCCGTTACCTCCGGGCGCGCGGCGCTGGATCTCCTGGGGGAAGGGTTCGCTCCGGCTCTCGTGATCTTGGACATTCTGATGCCGAAAATGGACGGCTTCGAGACCTTCGAGAAGGCGCGCGGCCTGGAATCCATGCGCGACGTTCCCACGATATTCCTCACCTCGGTGAACGCCCCGGAGGACATCCGCCGCGCCCTGTCCATCGGCGCGGCGGATTATATCACGAAGCCCTATATAATGGAAAATTTCAAGAACCGCGTTCGCAACGCGATAAGCGTGTACCGCTACAAAAAAAGCGCCCGCGCGCCGGCCTGACGACGCGGGCGTCGCCTTTACGCGTTCTCGTATTCCTTGTAAAGAAAGCGCTTGATCTTCTGCTGCGCGTTTTTCTCGAAAGGCTCGCTCCTCAGCGCGAAGTCGCCGATTTTTTTGTAAATCGGAAGCTCGCGGTTCGCGCCTTCGACCAGCTTTTTGATCTCGGCGCGGACGAAAGCCTCGTCGCCTTCCTTGCCCGGGAATTTTTCGCTGAAGCCCTCGACGTTGGGAACGATCACGGCGAAAACAGATTCGCCGGATCCGCCCCTGGCCTTTCGCCCGACCACGAGAATCTCCGCGATCAAGGGCGAGCTGAACAGCGTCTCGATTTCCTCAGGGTAAATGTTCTTGCCGGCGGCGGTAACGATAAGGTTTTTTTTGCGGCCCATAATATGGAGGAAACCGTCGCCGTCGATCCTGCCCAGATCGCCTGTCAGCAGCCAGCGCTCGCCGTCGATCTCGCGGATAACCTCGGCCGTCGCCTCGGGGTTTTCAAAATAGCCTATCATCACCGAGGGGGAGGCGCAGGCCACCTCGCCAACGCCCTGATCGTTGGGCTCGATAATCCGCAGCTTGGTGTAGCTTACCGGAAGCCCGACGGACTCGTTGCGCTTGTGCCTTTCGGTGTTGACGCTTATAAGCGGGGAATTCTCGCTCATGCCGTAGCCGTGAACCATGTTGAATCCAAGCGAGTCGAAAAAGTCCGCGGTCTTTGGGTTGAGCGGGCCGCCGCCGGCGACCATTATGTTTACCGACGCGAGGCCGGCCTTTTTCCGGAAAAACAAAAACTTTTTCCGCCCGTATTCCGTCCGCCCGGCCTTGGCCTCGCGCAGCGCTTTTTCCCGCGCCGGCTTGAGGATGGCGCGCAGAAATCCCGGAATTTTTCCGTTATAGCCTGAGTCCAGCGCCGCCATTACTTTGTCGAACAGTAGCGGCACGGCGATTAGGAAGGTGGCGCCGGAATCCCGCACGTCGTCTATCACCACCTTGCCGATAATTTTTTCGACAATTACGGTGGGAATGCCGGCGCTCAAAGGCGCGATGAAACAGCAGGTGGTAGGGTAGGTGTGATGCAGCGGCAGAACGTCCACGAAGATGTCCTTGTCGGTGGGGTTTAGGATGCCCACCGCAGCGCTTGCGTTTGCGATGATGTTTTTGTGCGAAAGGGTTACGCCCTTGGCGACTCCGGTGGTTCCTGAGGTAAAGACGATCGAGGCCGGGCTGTCGCCGTCGATTTCGCCGGCTGCCGGAAGCGGCGTCCGTTCGTCGCCGGATCCGAAGTCGTAAAATTCGCCGCGGCCGCCGTCCTCGCGGGGGCTTATGCAGACCGAGGCGGCCGGCGCGATTCCCTCGCCGGCAAGCGAGGCCGCGAAATCCGTCTTCGTCCTCGAGTGGAAGAAAGCCTTGGCCCGGGTGATTTTCAGAATATTGAGGCATTCCTTTTCGGTGGACAGAAAGTCGATGGGCACGATGGCGATGCCGGCGATCGTGGCCCCGAGCCAGGCGGCCATCCATTCCGGCCTGTTTTCGGCCCAAAGCGCCGCGCGGTCGCCCCTTACAAGCCCGGCGGCGAGAAGCCCTCGCGCGACCCTGCGGCTTTCGGCGGAAAGCCTGGCGAAGCTCCATCGCTCGAATTCCTTGTTGCCCCCGCTGCGGAACAGGATCGCGTCCTTGTCGCCGTGATCCCTGGCGATTTGTTCCAAAAGCTCGGCGAAGTTCCGGTTCGGGTTGTCCGGCCGGTCTGAAATGTAATCGCTGAAATTAAGCATTCTTGCGCCTCCGTTGATCGTTCTGCCCAACATTATGACGCGCGGCGCGATTATGTCAAGCGAAAAACGGCTTTTCTTGAAAAAAAACCGACCCTTGACGCAACTTTTCATGGCTTTCCGTGTCGGCATAAAAACTTTTTCAGGCGGTCATTTCCCATTCCTATTGACGGCATGAATAATACGGCATATATTCTATGAATGAAGACGAAGGGGAAACGGATGGAATTCAACCCTATAAGCCGGCTTGACGAAAGGACAAGCCCCGCCGTTATCGAAAAGGCGCGCGGGCTTTACGCGCGGGACAGCCTTAACATAAAGCTGAAAAGCCTGCGAGAACGGCGCGGGCTAAGGCAGGCCGATGTCGCCAATTTTACCCAGACCGCCATTTCCAAGCTGGAGGGGCGCAAGGACATGCGCATTTCGACTTTGATCGATTACCTTGAAAGCCTTGGCATGGGGCTTGAGATTTCGGCCCTGTCCGGGGAGGGCGCGGAAAGGGAAGTCCTGCTCAGGGTGGAATTCGGCGACGCGGCGCATGGCCGCCGCGAGGAATCGCTCGTGGCGGAGCCGGCCGCTGAATACCGCGGGGATTAAGGCGCCTCGCTTCGCAGGTAGCGGCGCAGATCCGGAGCCTCGCAGCGCGAAAGTTCGGCTATAGGGCCCTGCGCGCAAAGGCTGCCGCCGGACATAAAGAAAAAACTTTCGCAGAGCCGCCTTACCTGCGCCAGGTGATGGCTTATAAGGATCCAGGCCGCCGGAGCGCGCGCCTGGAAGTCCCGCATCGCCTGCGCGAAAAGCTCGACAGCGTCAAGATCGAGGTCTGTCATGGCCTCGTCGAGGATCAGGAGCCTGGGCGAAAAAACCATCGCGCGCGCGAGGGCGAGTTTTTGCTTTTCGCCGCCGGAAAGCCCGCGCGCGTTTTGGTTTTTCCGCGAAAGAAGGCCGATTTTTTCCAGCCACTCGTCGCAGGGCCGGTCGATATCGTCCGCGCCGCGCAGGCCCCTTAGGCGCAAGGGGTAGGCGATATTGTTAAAAACGCTGTCGTCCATGATGTAGGGCTTTTGCGTTACCATCGTTATCTCTTTTGGATCCAGCGCCGTTTCGACCCGGCCGGAATCCGGCTTTAGAATGCCGGCCATTATTTTAGCCGCCGTCGACTTGCCGCTTCCGTTCGCGCCTATAAGCGCGTAAACGCCCGGCGTCTCCACGCGAAGATCCTCGATGCGCAACGCGAAGGAATTCCGCGCGTCGCCCAGCGTTTTTTTTATATTGACAAGCCGTATCATCAAAAATTTTCCTCGACGGGGCGTTCCCTGCGCAGCGCGTCGGAAAGCCACTGAATCGCGAAGGCTAAAATCAAGAGAATAATTCCCAGCGCAATGGCCTGCGAATAGTCGCCCATGCCGCGCATAAGCGCGATCGCCGTCGTCATCACGCGCGTCCTGCCGGCTATGTTCCCGCCGACTATCATCACCGCGCCTACCTCGCTGATCGAGCGCGCGAAGGCCGCGATTAGAGCGAAGTACATTTCCCCTCGCATTTCCTTTAATAACAGTAGTCGTGTTTGCGCGGGGCTTGCGCCCATCGTTTTCGCGAAGGCGCGAATCTGAGGCGCGCTTCGGCAGGCCGCCGAGT
>WRAL01000158.1 GCA_009780285.1 Treponema sp. | reverse complement strand
TTCCGGCT
Organism: Treponema sp.; assembly: GCA_009780285.1. GTDB lineage: Bacteria > Spirochaetota > Spirochaetia > Treponematales > Breznakiellaceae > WQXQ01. The sequence continues at coordinate 4,664 of WRAL01000158.1, read as the reverse complement.
TTCCCGCGGATACTTCGATCCGGGTACTGACAGGAACGGCCAGCCGGAAGCCTAGTGTTCCGGAATATTCGGTTTGCAAAATCGCAACGTTCGGTAATTCCTTGCCAGGCAAGGAATTACCTCAACCTGCATACCGTCATTTGAATATTCCAGAACACTAGGGTTTGGCTCCGGAGCGAGGGGCTACGAGAGGCCGAACGGAGATAGTCCGTACTCGAACCGTGGCCGCCGCTGTGCCTATTGAAAAAACTTCCGGCGCGATGGATAATGGATATAGACAGGTCAAAGGAGGAACACATGTATATAAACGAAAGGCTGCTCAATTGCGTCTTTGAGGATGAATCCGCGTTGTCAGCCCGTGGAATCCAAAAAGAGGATTTAGGTGCTCTCCATCTTCCCACGGGAAAAATAATTGCCGGCGATCCTATTTTGCCGGACCACTTGAACGCTTTCTCTCAGACCGTGGATCCGGGCGCCTACACCGTTTCCGTCTATCTTCAGGAAGAGCGCCCATCCTTAGCGGCCATAAAATTTTCCGACAAAAAGGCTGCAAAATGGGAAATGGCGCTATGCAAGGGGCAGGATATAGAGAAACTTGGAAAAAAGAATACATTTTTTGGCTATGACGTGGATTCCGGAAAGGGCAGTTTTATGGACGAGGAAATTCTTCAAAAGCTCAATACCCTGCGCGGCGGTTTTGACAATAATCTTTATAAACTTTTTCGAAACGCCGATTGCGCGCTTGTTGCAATAAAAGAATGCCTGCAAAAGCTCAATATGGACTCGGAGCGCAGCGTCTTTGATATTTTTACTGAAAGCGACACTGCCGCCGTGTTTGCAAGCGGCTGGGGCGATGGCAGATACCCATCCTATTTTGGAATGGATGAGAATGGCAAGCCCTGCATTCTAGTTACCGACTTTAGGCTCGGTCGCAACGAGAGCTAGCCTTCGCTAACGTTCGCTAGCTCTCGCGCGGGGAGTTGCAACACCTGCGCCCGCTTTGCTACAATAAAGCATGAGAATCCTGCGCGCGGCAATGATTGGAGACGTGGTCGGCGAGCCTGGGCTACAGGCGCTGGAAGAGGGCCTTCCCAAAATTATCGCCGAAAATTCGGTGGATATCGCTATCGTGAACGGGGAAAACGCCGCCGCTGGCTTCGGCCTTGACGACGCGGCTTTCGCTCGGATCCTCGCCGCCGGCGCCGACGTGGTAACTTCCGGCAACCATGTTTGGGAACAGCGCGATTTTTGGCAGACGCTGGAAACGGACGCGCGGGTTTTGCGGCCGGCCAATTACCCGCCTCCGGCCGCCGGGCGCGGCTGGCTGCGCATCGAAAAAGCCGGCGCCGCTTGGGTGGTGATAAACGCGCAGGGCCGGGAATTGATGACTCCGATCGACTGCCCCTTTCGCGGCTTTGATCAAATAATAGCCGCCGCATGCCCGGCCGACGCTCCGTCGGCTATCGTGCTGGTTGATTTTCACGCGGAATCCACGCGCGAAAAAGAATCCTTCGCGTATCACGCCGACGGGCGCGCGGCCGTCGTCGCCGGAACCCACACGCACGTTCAAACAGCCGACGAGCGAGTGCTTCCCAATGGCGCCGCCTACATCACCGACCTGGGAATGACCGGCGTTTTAGGCGCCGTGCTTGGAATGGACGCGCAGATATGCATGGACCGGGCGCGCAGGCAGGTTTTGTACCGCATGGAGCCGGCCGCGCAAGGATCCGACGCGCCAAAAATACAGGGAATCATCGCCGAGATTGACGCGGATTCCGGCAAGGCGCTTTCCATACGGCGGATTTGACCGCGCGCCTCGCGAGCGAGAGCGCAAAAAGTCCCAAGACTAAGGAGGCAAAAAAATGAAAAGAAAATTTCCGCGCGCCTTGATCGGGCTGTTCCTTCTCGCCGGCGCGGCGCTGCTGGTGGCGGGGCAATTGATCGGCGGCCTTCGGAGCATCGGCCTTGGCAGCCTGGTTTTAGCGACGCTGGCCTTGGCGCTTATCGGCAATTGCTATCAGCAAAAAAGCTACAGGCTTTTTCCCCTTTCCGCGGCGCTGCTGTACATTGCCTTCGGGGAAGCGCTTTCGCTTCCGGGCCTTCCTTCCCTCGCCTTGATTGTGGCGGCATTGTTCCTGGTCGCCGCGCTCGAAGCGCTTTTTCCCCGCAGGCCCATCGATCCGGGCGCGCGCCGCGCAAAAGCGGAAACGGGAAGTAATTTTTCGCTCAGCGGGATCTTCATGCGGGAAAACTGCCGCCTCCCCCCGGGCGTTTTGGAAAGCGCGCGCATACAGTGCAGTTTTGGCAAGATAAAAATTAATTTCGAACAAGTCGAGCCGAAAAATGGCGCGGCGACGGTCTACGTAAATTGCGGCTTTGGCAGGGTTAGGCTGATCATGCCGAAACACTGGATAATTGAAAATGAAACTAACTGCGCGATCGGAATGCTTTGGATCGGCGGGAACGCGTCGGAGGCCGACGAAAACGCGCCGCGCATCACGCTTACCGGAAACGTCTCGTTCGGCAGCCTGGAAGTCAGTCGCGCGTAAAGAGAAGGGCACGCCCGGCCAAACGCCGGCGCGCCGTTCTACTGGCCTATTTTGTGGATGCTGATCCCTTCATACATTTTTTCCTGCGCCGCGGCGCTGCTTTTGTCGTTTCCGTTTCAAGGCAGGAAAATAAAGGCCGACATGCTTGCGCTGCTGCGCAAGGCGCGCAGGAGATGAACGGCGCGCCCGGCAGTCCCGGGCGCGCCGTTTCGTTCAACGCTTAGCCCAGCGTCTTGATCCTTCCGTCGAGCGGCGCGAAACTCTTGGCTTCCGGCATGGCAACGATATTGCCAAAAGGCATCTGTCCCACCAGCTTCCACGCAGGGGGAATGCCAAACTCCGCGCGCCATTCCGCCTCGACCACCTCGCCGTAGTGCTGAAGGCTGGCGCCGTAGCCAAGCTGTTGCAGGCCGGTCCAGACGGCAAGCTGCATCATGCCGTTAGCCTGATGCGCCCAGATCGGAAAGTTATCCTTGTACAGGGGGAACTTTTCCTGAAGGCCCTTCACAATATCGGTGTCCTCGTAGAAAAGAACGGTCGCATAGCCGGCCTTGAACGACCGGATTTTCTTTTCCGTCGCCTCAAACTGTTCCGCCGGAACCAGCCTTCGAAGCGCGGCTTCCGTCATGTCCCAGGCCTTGGCGTGACTCGCGCCTTTGAGGAGCGCGATCCGGCCGCTTTGCGAGTTGAAGGCCGTGGGAGTGTGCTTGACGGAAATCTCGATGACTTCCATCACCTTGTCGATCGGGGCGACTTCCTTGTCCCCTATCGCGTAAACGCTGCGGCGCTCGATCAGAGCGTCGAAAAATGGATTGCCCATAGTTTTCTCCTTATATGCTCCCGACCGCGCCTTTGCGCCCGCGTCGGGGCTAGTTCGTCATCGTAACGTATTTTTCTTTTAATGTAAATGCGCGCGGACGCAAGGTCATTCCAGGTCGCAATAGTGATAAACATATTTTTTGCCCTCGTTCGCGGGAAATTCCCTTTCGACTATTTCGTTGATCTTAAAATCGATCTTTTCGTTAAAGATAGGCCCGTCAAAAACAAAGGTATGATACTCCCCGTTTTCCCCGCAAGGACATACGTTTTGTGGCAGATTGGCAATAAATTCCTCGTCAAGCTCCTTGCCGACAAATTCCTTTGACAGCTTGCTTCCGTCAACGCAGGCCACGATCGCCTTAAATCCCAGCGAAATAAATTCATGCGCAAGCTCGCGAACGTCTTTCTTCCACAAAGGGAAAGCCGCTTTGAAATTTTGCCGCCGCGAAGCGCTTTCCCTATAGTTGCGAATATCCTCAAGGAAGATGTCGCCAAAAATCGAAACGTTTATGCCTTCCGATTTTATCGCGCTCATTTGCGCCGTCATTATTTTGTCGTATTCTTCCATCGACAGGGTTTGTGGCATTCTTACTTTCAATAATTCAATGCCTATGCTCTTGGCCTGTTTTTCAAGCAAGGTTTCCCTTACGCCGTGTATCGAGATACGCCTGTACGCGTCGTTCACCGTGGTCAGCAGGTATTGGACTTGTTCGACAACTCGGTTAGTTGTCGAACAAGCCCTGCAAAATACTGCGTATTTTGCTGTTTTCAGCGGAAGTTGTTCGGAAACTGAAGTTTCCGAACAACTCTATTGTATCTCGTAAAGGGATTTCGCCTTGAATAAAGCCAAGGCGGAATCCTTGCCGCCGCTCCAGTTCATTATCGCTTTGCGTTTTATGTTTTTCATCATTCGCCTTATTATACTCATTTTGGTTTAAATTAGTTAGTGTTCTGGAATATTCAAATGACGGTATGCAGGTTGAGGTAATTCCTCGCCTGGCAAGGAATTACCGAACGTTGCGATTTTGCAAATCGAATATTCCGGAACACTAGGGCATGGCATCCCCGGCGGAAAGGGTTTCGCGGGGCCTTCGTCCCACGGAACCGCCTTCCTTACAAACTTTCCCCGAAATCCCGCCTGAACTTTTCCGCCAGCTTTTGCGGCCAGTCGGACGACGGCTGGAGCCGGCCGAAAAAGAAGCGCAGGATCTTCGGTTCGAAGGCAAACTCCAGACCGCCGATTAACCGCCGGTTCTCGTGAAGCCAGGCAATGCAGTCGGCGGCGTACTTGATCTG
>WRAL01000157.1 GCA_009780285.1 Treponema sp. | reverse complement strand
GCCGCGCTTTGAAGGCCAGGATTTTCGGCGCGCAGGGCCGGCAAAAGCGCGCGAAGCTCATCCTCGCGCAGGTCCAGCACGGCGCCGGCTCGCATGGCAACGTTCCCCTCGCCGTCAAGCGCGAAAATAATTTCGCTCGGGCTAAGCAGAATGCTTTCCGCGTACATTTCCACGGCGATCTGCGCGGCCCTCGCCATCTCCGGCCGGCCGGCGAAGCCGTGCTCCACCAAAAGCGCCCATTGCCCGCTGGAGTAGCGCTCAAGCTCTGTCAGCTTGAAGCCAAGGAATTCGCGGGCCAGGCGCGTCACGCCGTTGACGGCGTTAAAGTACGACGCGGCCTGCGCAAGCGCCAGAGTCGCCACCACCAGCGGCAACACGACAAGAAACATTTTCACTCGAATTTTCATAGGCCGGCGCTCCTCATGGCCCCATTATATTTTGCGAAACGCTCAAGCGCAAGGGCGATCAGCATTTCTTTTTCGCAAGCAGCGTAACGCGCCGGGTATCGTCGTCCAAAGGATCGGGAACGGATTCCGTCGTAAAATTTTTGTAAGCCTTTTCGATGGAAAACCCCGCTTGAGCGCACCACTGCCACACCTGCTCCCGCGAGGGAATATGCTTGCGCCACAATTGGCGCAGAGCGAAAGACTCCCCGCCGCTTGTCGCAAGTTCCCGATGATTGCTCCCGACGCAAATGCGCGTGACGGGATTGTAAACGCCACCGTAGCTTACTTGGCGACCGCTAGTGCCCAGGTCGTCCGTGCCGCGATAGCCGCTGCGCTCGCCGCGCGCGTCGTAAATTTTCGCGGGATTTGCGCTCATGTCGAAATCCATCAGCAGAAAGCCGCCGGGCTTCAGCGCTTGCGCGGCCTTGACAAACAGGGCCTTCTGCGCCTCCTCGTAGTCCCCCTCCGTTTCAATGTTGATAAGAAAATTGCCGCCAATGAGCGCGAGGTCGAAGCCCTGCCCCCAATCGTCCCTTATCGCATCCGCCTGGAACAGCCGGAGGCGCGGCATTCCCCGCGCCCGCGCATAGCAGCGCAAGAGCATGTGCTCGTCCGCGTCGATGCCCGTTACCGAATGCCCGTCCTGCGCCAAGGGCACGGCCAAACGCCCGGCGCCGCAGGCTACCTCGAGAATGCTCAGCGCGGCGTCGCCGAAGCGTTCGCGCAAGATCCGCAGAAAAAAATCCACGTCGTTCGTTTGGCGCTCGACCTGCTCGTAAATATGCGCGTACCAATGCTTTGCGATAAAATCCCTGTTAATTCAATCCTCCTTACGCCCTGCGCCGGGCCACATCCGTATACGCCAAAGGCCGCGCAAGTCCTGGGGCCGCTACCCGCAGCACTTCTTGTACTTTTTCCCGCTGCCGCAGGGGCAAGGGACGTTTCGCCCGATCTTTGGGGCCGCGCGCGTGATGGTCCCCGGCCCATTCGTTTCGTCGAGATCGTCTTCCTCATCGAAATCGCCATCCGCGCCGCCGGTTTCGCCGCGCTTGATCTTCAGCAGCCGCTTGTTGATCGGCGCGTACTTGTCGATAAGGAAATCCGTCTTTTTTTCGTTGAGCGCGTCGTTATAAAAATCCCAGTGGAGCTTGAACAGTTCCGGGTAATCGTTCTTAAGCGCTTTCAGCGACGGGCGCAGGGTTGGAAGGTTAAAAACGATGTAGCACTCCATCGACAGGCGCTCGTTTTGGTCGTCGTCCTCAAACAGAAGATGTTCCGTCAGATCGACGAGAACTTCGTGCAGGCGCTTGTCCTCGCGCAGCTTGCGCACGACGATGGAGGCGCGCGCGTACTTGGCCCTTTTCAGGTCCTCGCCGGCGCAATGCCTGCTGCCCTCGATCACCGGCAAAACTTTTTCGGCAAAGGGAATAAGCTCGTTTTTTTCGAGAAGGCGCGGCAGGATCGCCATCAGGCTTTTGTAGGCGGCCTCGTCCGCGCCCTTGTCCTCCGCGAAGCATTGCGCGAATTTGTCGTAATAGGGCAGATCCTCTTCGCTGAAACGCGTGGCGAAATCCCATTCGGAGCTGTAGGCCCCCACAATATAGAAAGCGTACTCGCCGCGGAACATCTCCGGATCCTGCTTCGCCGCGCGCCGGAAAAGCGTCCAGACCTTCCATGGCTGCTCCTGCATCGAAAAGCCAAGATAGGCGAGCCAGGCTTTCGCGCTTAGCGGCTCGGCGGCGACGGCGGCGTCGAAGTATTTGTCCGCTTTGTTTCTGTGTCCGCACGACGCGGCGACGGCGGCGCGCAAAAGCAGCGTTTCCGCGTCGGCGGGGTTTTTCTCCAGCAGCTCCGCGCAGAGCTTGTCGGCGGCGCCGCTTTTTTTCATGCGCCACTGCGCCTGGGCGAGGAGCCGTTTTACCTCCGCGGATTCCGGCCACTTCTCGTTCAGGGCCGAAAGGCGCGCGAGGGCTTGCTTGTACTTGCTCTCGCCAAGGAGCGCGCGGGCTTCGAGCAGATCGCCCTGCTCCTCGCCTTCCGCGACGAAGTACGAGTCGTACTGCGCGCGCTTTTTTTTGTCGGAAAGGGTTTCGTAGGCGAGGCGTACCGCCTTGAAGCCTTCCGGATCGGAGTCCGGCGAATGCAGCTTGACCGCCGAAAAATACCCGCGTTTGATCGCTCCTTCGTCAGCATCGCGCGGAACGCCCAAGATATCGTAGAGGTTCAACGCCCGCCGCCTTTTTCCAGGCGATCGATCTCGTCGGCGAGATTCTCCTTGAGGCTTTCAGTAACGCTTCGATCCCAGCCCATAACAAGCGCTTTTTTAAGCTCGTCAGCGGCGGCCTCGATTCCGTCCGCCGCTTTTTCGCCGTGAATTTTTATTAGCCTTTCGGCCTTGACTATGATTCGCCTGTGTTCCTGTGCGCCGGGGGATTCCTTCCATTTGGAAAGATCGAGGTTCCTTCCCATTTGCGCGGTGTCCACAGTTACTGTTGCCGACTTGCCGGTGGAAACGATCCCGGCGGTAACGGTAAGTATGCCGTTGAGATCGTACTCGAACAGAACGCTTATCTCTTCCCGGCCGGCGCGGCCCTTGGGAATGCCGCCAAGCGCGAACCTGTTCAGCATGTAGTTTTCTTCCGGCTCGAGGCTTTCGCCCTGATACGCGGCGATGTAAACGAGCGTCTGATCATCGTGCGAGGTGCGGTAGACTTTCGAGGCCGAGGCGGGGAGGGTCGTGTTGCGCTTGATAAGAAAGTCGCAAAGAATTTCCTTCTCTCCGTATCCCAGGTCGAACAGCGCGTCGGTGCTGAGGCTGTAGGGGCAAATGTCGGTAAGGATTATCGCGTTCTCGCCCAAAACGCCGGCAAGGACTCCCCCCTGAATCGCGGCGCCGCGAACCACGGCCAAGTCCGGATCGACGGCGGACTCTGGGGCCAGGCCCAGAATCTCCGTGAGAAAATCCGACACAAACGGTATGCGCGTGCTTCCCCCGACCAAGAGGACTAGTCCTATATCCTCGGTCTCCAGGCCGGCGTCGAAAAGCGCGGTTTTGATCTGCTGTTCGGTCGAGAGGATTTTTTCGCGAATTAGAAGCTCGAAGTCAGCGCGCGAGATCGTTTCGGAATAGCCGGCCGGATTGCCGCCCTTGCTGTACAAAAACGGAAGCTCGATCTCGCTGTCGTTTTTTTCGCTAAGCGCGATCTTGCACTGCTCGGCGGCTATTTTTATTCGCATCATTGCGCGCGGATCGCCTGAAACGTCGATCTTGTCGCGCTTTTTAATTGTGGAAACGACGTGGTCGATCAGCGCCTGGTCGAAGTCCTTTCCGCCCAGCGCGTTGTTTCCGCAACTGGACTTTACGTCCACCACGCCCTCGAAAAGTTCCAGAACCGTAACGTCGAGGGTCCCGCCGCCAAGATCGTAGACGAGCATGTGCCGGCACTCGCGCATGTGGTCGATGCCGTAGTCCAGGCTGGCCGCCGTGGGCTCGTTGATGATGCGCTCCACCTCGATCCCCGCCGCGCGGCCCGCGGCCATCACTTCCTTGCGCTGCGGGTCGGTGAAGTAGGCGGGAACGGTGATCACCGCGGAATCGACGGTCCGCCCGGAATGCTTTTCGGCGCAGTCGAGAAGGTAACGGACGATGATCGCCGCCACGTCCTCGGGCGCATAGGTTTTGCCCCGGGCCGAAAGTCGCGCATTTTGGCCGAACAGGCGCTTCACTTCGAGAAAGGCGTTCTCGGGGTCGGCGAGGGCCTTTTCCCTGGCCTCGCGCCCGACCACCGGCGTTCCGTCCTCGGCGATATACACGACCGACGGGGTTATCGTTTCGCCCAGATGGTTGGGAACGATGGTGATCCTGCCGTCCTCCTCGACGTAGGCTATCTCCGACGTCGAGGTGCCAAAGTCTATTCCTGCCTTCATTCCCCGTCCTCCTCAAGGTAGGCGATCTTGTCGGCAAGACCGCCTGTGCCAAGGCCTTGGCCGTTCGGCGGGTCGATCCTGTTGACGACGACCGCCGCTCGCCGCACGACCTCTTCCTTATATGTATATCCGCATTTCAGCGTTCTGACGACATGGCCGTTCGGCATATTCTGCTCCCTTTCGGCAAGTTCCGTCGCGTGCAGGCGAAAATCGAAGGGCTCCCGGCAGGGGTCGATGATCCCGATCCCCGCCGCGTCCGCCGCTGCCCGGGCCCCGTCCCGCATCATCCGGGCCTGTTCGAAGAGCGGGGATCCCGGATCCCCGGCGGCGAAGTGGTAAAAGTCGTCGATCGTGTCGGAAAG
>WRAL01000156.1 GCA_009780285.1 Treponema sp. | reverse complement strand
GACGGCGCGGATGAGAATGTCGAGGACGACGTTGACGGCCTGATGACGGACAAGCCCGGCGTCGTTCTGGCTACCTTTTACGCGGACTGCGTTCCCCTTCTTTTTTGCGATCCGGCGCGGCGCGTGGTGGCCACCTCCCATTCCGGCTGGAAGGGCTGCGCCGGAAATATGGCGGCACGAACGGTGGCGCGCATGGGCGAGCGCTACGGCTGCGATCCGGCGGACATTCTGGCCGGCATAGGCCCCTGCATTTCCCGCGCGAATTACGAGGTTGGAAGCGAGGTGGCCGAGCGATTCGCCGGCGAATTCGCGAGCTGCTTTTTTTCGCTGGCCGAAAAGCCCGGCAAATATCTTTTGGATCTGCGCGAGGCTTGCAGGCTGGGCCTTTTAAGCGCCGGCCTTCGCGGCCGGAACATCGACGTGGCGCCTGAAGGCATGTGCGCCTTCGCCTGCCGGGAAATGTTTTTTTCCCACCGGCGAGACGGCTCGCCCCGTGGAAGCCTGGCCGCGCTTATCGCGCTGGACCTATAAGCCCAGGGAAAGTTCGGCGGCGCCGGAATCCCGCACGCGCAGGACATAGAGCGCGCCTTCGCCGAAAAGCGCTTCCATTTTTTCCCTGTAGGCTTCCAGCGCCTCCTGGGGGACGTAGGCCTGAATCGTGCCGGCGAATCCGCCGCCGTGAACGCGGCAGGCTCCTTTAAGGCCCCCGGCGCGCAGGAATTCCTTTGTCAGCGCGATCGCTATCGCGAGTCCCTGCCTGTCATGGGCGTCCTGGGGATGCATGTTTTGCAAAAGCCGCCAGGAGGAATCCCCGGATTCGTTCGCCAGATCAAGAAAGCCCGACATCGCGCGCCGGCGTTCTTCCCCCTGCGCAAGCGCAAGCGCTTGCAGCGCCTCGGCCATTTTTCCCGCGCGCTCGTCCTCGTTAAAAAAATGTATGGCGCGCAAAAGCGCGCGGTCGCCTGCCTGCTTTCTTATGTCCTTGGCGCAGGCCAAAACATCCTGCAAATTTATTTCGCGCAAAAATGTTTTTCCAAAAAACCTCGCCACCGATCGCATCTCTTCGGGAATGGCCGCGTAGTCCGGCGTAAGATCGGCGTGACTTGCCTTTGTGTCCACGACGCAGAGCGCGAAGCCGGCGGCAAGCGGATCGAAGGGCATTTTTTTTATTTCCGGATCCGCGCCGGCAAAGTCGATGGCCACCGCGCCGCCGCAGGCGCAGGCGGCCTGATCCATAAGCCCGCAGGGTTTGTCGAAAAAATCGTTTTCCGCTTCCTGCCCGATCTTCGCTATGTCCGTCGCGGAAAAGTGCCCGCCGCAATGCAGGCTGTCAAAAATTTTCGCAATCAGGGTTTCGATCGCGGCCGAGGACGAAAGCCCCGAGCCTTGAGGCACGAGGGATGAAAGGCTTGCCTCGAAGCCGCCGGGCCGCGCGCCCCTGGCCGCCATTCGCGCGGCGATGCCCCGCGCCAGCGCCGCCGTGGTCCCGCGTTCGGCCGGCCGCACCAAAAGGCCGTCCTCGCCGGAAATGTCCACGAGCGCGTCGGGAAAGCCCTCCGACCGGATCAGAACGACGCCGTCGCCCCGCGCCCGCGCCACCGCGGCTATGTCGAGGTGGACCGCGGCGGCGAGAACCCTGCCCTTGTTGTGGTCGGTGTGGTTGCCGCCAAGCTCGCTGCGCCCCGGCGCGCTGAAGGCACGCAACAGCGCGCGGCCGGGGGCGAAGCCTTGCGCGAGGGCCTCGTAGCGCGTTCGGGCGCGCTCAAGCTCGCCTGAAGAAAAGCCGTAAATCGATTCGAGGGTTTCTTTTTGGATCACCTGCGCCTCCGTTCGGTTCCTTCGCGCGGCGCCCTGCGCGAGCCCCTTGCGCCTTGCGCGGCTCGCGCGCTAGTATCATGATAACACACTTAAGCGAGGTATGAAATGGCTTACACGATAAACGCCGACTGCACGAACTGCAGCGCCTGCGAACCTTCCTGCGGGGTAGGGGCGATCTCCGAAAAAGACGGCAAGCGCTGGATAGATCCGGACGCTTGCGTCGATTGCGGCGCCTGCGAGGACTCCTGTCCCGTGGCCGCGATATCCCCGCAGTAGCGGCGTCGTAGCGTCGCGAGCGCAGGAGGGCCTATGGCCAAGCGCGGCAAGGGAATCGCCCTTGTCATGTTTATTGGTTTTCTCTTCTGTGCGGCGCCTGGCGCCTCGTCCCAAGAAGCGGGCTTTGTCGTGATCGACGCCCTTCCGCTGATCTCGCAGATGGATCGACGGGACGAAGCGTTCAGGCGCTATATTTCCGAGGTCGAGGCCAATCGAATGCTGGTTTTCGGCCGCAACAGAATAAGGGGAACGACGTCCCAGCGCATAGCGGACGCCATGACCTTTTACCGCTACGTCGCTTTGGAGGGGGACACGCTCCTTTCCCTGGCGGCGCGCGCAAGCATCCCTTCCTCCACCCTGGCCACGCTTAACCGCCTGGAAAGCGGCGGCGCCGTTGAGCCAGGCATGGCCGTTCTCCTGCCCTCCGCCCCGGGGATTTTCGTTCCGGAAGACCCCGAGTCCGACCTTGAGATGCTTCTTGCCTCCTCGCGCTTCCCGGCCGAGGACGAATGGATATCCGTTTCCATTCCCGGCGCCGCGGGCGGGGTCTTTTACTTTTTTCCCGGCGACGAGTTTACCCTTTCCGAAAGGGCTTTTTTCCATAATCCCGGCTTTTTCCGCTTTCCGCTACTGAGCTTTAGGGTTACGAGCGGCTACGGGATGCGCGCCAGCCCGATAAGCGGGCGCATGCACTTTCACCGAGGAATCGACCTTGCCGCGCCGGCCGGAACGGAGGTGCTGGCCGCCGCCGCCGGCACGGTGGCCGAGGCCGGCTACGACGGCGTCCTTGGCAATTTCGTGCGCGTGGTGCATTCCGGGAATTGGACCACGCTCTACGGGCACATGGAGCGCCTGGACGCGACGCGCGGCGCCGCGGTGAGGGCCGGCGAGCGCATAGGCTGGGTGGGATCCACCGGCTATTCCACCGGCCCGCATCTGCACTTCGAGATGTGGCAGGGCGGCTCCGCCCAGAACCCCGCCGACCCTCTGAGGCCCTAGGATGCGCGCCGCGATTTTCGCCCTCCTCGCCTGCCTTGCCGGCGCGCCCGCGCTTTTCGGCTTCGAAAGGCTGCGGCCCTCGGTTACCGATTCGATGACCCTCAGCGCCGACTCGCCGGCCGGCTCGTCGGTCTGGGTAAGGCCCGGGGATTCGGTTCTGATCCGGCTTGAGGAGGACGCGCGCTTTTTCGTCGGCGTGGAGATACGGATCTCCGCGCCGAGCGGCTGGCCGTCAAGCCCGGCCGGCCTCGCGCTTACCGTTCACGCGGACCTGGACAGGGTTCCGCCTTCGGGCCTAAGCGAGCTGGTCGCGCGGCGCGCCCTGTCGGAGGCGCTGCCCTCCAGAGTGCACACGGTCTTTCAGATTCCCACGCGCGGCGATCACGGCCTTAGAACCGGGCCGTATTCGATAGTGCCCGGCGAGACGGTCCTTCCGGATTCCTTCCCTGCGCTTTTCGGCCTCGCGCATGTCTCCGGCGTCCTCAGCGCCGAGCTTGCCGGAATGTCGTTCCTTTTAAGCGCCCGGCCCATACTCGCCGCCGAGGGAGCCGCCCGAGTCTCGGTGCGCTTCCCCGAGAACCTCGTCGGCCGACCCTTCACCGTGCTGGTGAACGACCGCGTGATAGAAAACCTTGCCGAGGAAATAGTCCTGCGCGAGGGCGAGCATCACCTGGCCATCGTTTCGCAGGACTATCGAAACGAAAGCCGGCGCTTCGTCGTTGAAAGGGCGCGGGTTGTCAGCAGCGTGATAGACCTTCAGGACGCCGCGCCTATGATTCTTTTCGACGCGCCGCCCGGCGCGCAGGTGTACCTCAACGACGCGCCCGTCGCTCACGAGAACGGCCCGGTCGTCGTCGCTCCCGGCGTGCACGAGGCGCGCTTTCATTTCGGCGGCCACACGATCACGAGGGTCATCACCGTCCACAGCGGGCGCACCTACCGCGTCGCGCTGACTCTGGACGTGGGCGTCGAGGAAAGCGACTGACAGTTCCCCTGCGAAATTGGGGGCAAAACCTTTTGCCCCGGGCAAACTAGGTCTAAAGGAATGTAAGGTCGTATCCGATATTCTAGTTGTCGGGTATATAGTTCCCCTCCCAAATCACTATATATTCGGCTTGCCTCAAGGGGCATAGGCCGGCGCAAGCCGGCCTATTTTTTTGTCCTAATTCCTTGCTTCCGGCGAAAAAAACGGCGGCCCGCGCGCTTGCGACCAAAGCCCCGATATGCTACACTGTAATCGCATGAACAAACCAACGCGTTTTCTTCCCGTCCTTTTTGCCTGCGCCCTTCTCCTGCCGTCCTGCGCGACGCGGATCACCGGCTCGCTTCAGGCGGAGGGCAGGGCGGACTTTAACGTCTTCGCGGCGCTTGAGCCCAGGATGGCGGCGCTGCTTACCGGCTTCGCGCTGGCCGGCGGCGCGGCTCCCGGCGCCCCGATTCTTGACGGCCCGTCTATCGCGCTTTCGATGGCCGGCGCGCCTGGCGTCTCGTCGGCGGCCTTTGCCAATGCCTCGCCGGTCTCCATCGAGGGCCGCGTTCAGAGTTCCGACATAGGGGAGTTCCTTTCCGGCGCCGCCGGCGCCGAGGCCTACGGTTCCTTCGAGCGCTTCGCCGGCGGCGGCGGGCGTTTTTCCCTCGGCCTCGACCGGGCCTCCGGCCGGCAGATGCTCGCGCTTATTT
>WRAL01000155.1 GCA_009780285.1 Treponema sp. | reverse complement strand
TTTATTGTCCGCGAAGGGTTTAATACCTCGCCCCTTGGGGCGTTAAAAAGGTATTAAACCCTGAGGCGAATACCTTACCTAAACAATCAACCCCGCTGCCTGCGGCGGGGTTGATTGATTGTTTGTGAAACCGATGGAAAAATTGCGGGCTACGCCTACGCGGCGCAGCATAGGGAAAGGGCGGCTTACGCTTACGACGTTTCCATTTACGTCTCGCCTGAATATCAAGGCTACGACATAGGATCTAAACTCTACGGCCGTTTGTTCGATATATTGGAAAGATTAAATTTTGTTAACGTTTACGCGGCATCGTCAGCCGAAAATAGCAAGGGCATAAAGTTTCACGAAAAGTTTGGCTTTGCCGTCGTAGGAACGCATCGTAAAACCGGCTATAAATTCGGGAAATGGATCGACGTAATCTGGCTTCAAAAACGCTCCGCGAACACGGCGACAATCCTCCCAAGCCTTTGTCGATAGACGATTTGCCGCTGGAATGTCTGGACGGTATTTTTAAGGAATAAGCGCGGCCGCAAACAAGCCTTGCGCTTTCCTTCAAGATTTGTTATTGTAACTAAAAGCGCTGCCGTGTGGAAGCGCCGATTACCGCTCCGGAAAAAGGAAGGAAAATATGGCGGTGTTAAAAAATATTCCCCATCCTCCGTTACGGCTCTTTGTCGCGGCCTTAATCGCGGCGCTGGCCTTTGCCGCCTGCGATAACGGCACTAACGATAATGGCAGCAATATTTTTGCCGCGCACTCGCACGACTGGGGACATTGGACCGTGGCGGCCCTTGCCACGATGAGCGCGGAGGGCAGGGAACGGCGCGTATGCAAGTTCGACTCCTCGCACGTCGAGGAGCGAACGGTAACGCGGCTTTCAAACCTAATCGAAACCGTGCTGGTAGAGGGCGGCGCTTTCATGTACCGCAAGCACGGCGCCATCGCCGGCTCTACCGACGTGCTGACGACGATAGATACTTTCCGCATCGGCAAATATCCGGTGACGCAGGCGCAGTGGGAAGCCGTGATGGGCAATAATCCGAACCGATTTGACGGCACAGAAAGGTATGACAGCAACAGTAATCAGTATTTTGTAGCGGATGAGGCATTCAACCGCGACTACCTCCCCGTGGAATGTGTAAGCTGGTACGACGCGCTGGTGTTCGCGAACAGGCTGAGCATAAGGGAAGGGTTCTCTCCGGCGTACCGAATAGGGAACAGCGTTAATCCGGACGATTGGGGCGTCGTGCCTACAAGCTCCAGCCCTGAATGGGATGCGGTGGAAATAATTGATGGGTCGAACGGCTGGCGGCTGCCTACCGAGCGACAATGGGAGTTCGCCGCAAAAGGCGGGATAAAATCGGCCGGATATGCCGGCTCCGAGAATGACAGGTATTTCCTCTGGTCAGGCGGCAACGTGGCCGGAGACGTCGCATGGTATTCTATGAATAGTGGCGGCAGGACGCGCGAAGTAGGGAAGAAGAAGGCCAACGAGCTTGGGCTGTACGATATGAGCGGAAACATATGGGAATGGTGTCAGGACAAGTGGACCACAACAAGCGCGAACAATGTGCTGCGCGGCGGCAGTTGGCTCAATTCGGCGGAGTTCATCCGTTCGGCCAATGCTCACTTCGAGGGGCCCTTCAGCCGGCTCACTGGTATTGGCTTCCGTTTAGCGCGTCCCTAGTGTTCCGGAATATTCAAATGACGGTATGCAGGTTGAGGTAATTCCTTGCCCGGCAAGGGATTACCGAACGTTACGATTTAGCAAACCGAATATTCCGGAACACTAG
The DNA here is from genome assembly GCA_009780285.1 of Treponema sp. Taxonomy (GTDB): domain Bacteria; phylum Spirochaetota; class Spirochaetia; order Treponematales; family Breznakiellaceae; genus WQXQ01. The sequence goes on along the minus strand of WRAL01000155.1, from coordinate 3,026 downwards.
TTCCCACTCTGGATAAAAGGAAGGAAAATATGGCAGTGTTAAAAGGTTTTCCAATAAGGCCCTGTAGTTCACGGCTCTTTGTCGCGGCCTTAATCGCGGCGCTGGCCTTTGCCGCCTGCGATAACGGCACTAACGATAATGGCAGCAATAATTTCGCCGCGCACTCGCACGACTGGGGGCATTGGACCGTGGCGGCCCTTGCCACGATGAGCGCGGAGGGCAAGGAACGGCGCGTATGCAAGTTCGACTCCTCGCACGTCGAGGAGCGAACGGGGCGCGGCTTTTAAACCTAATCGAAACCCTGCAGGTGGAAGGCGGCGCTTTCATGTACGGCAGGCATGGCGCTGGCTCTGGCGGCGTTCTGACAACGGTGAATACTTTCCGAATCGGCAAATATCCGGTAACGCAGGCGCAGTGGGAAGCCGTGATGGGCAATAATCCAAGCGGCTTTAACGGCACAAATAGGTATGACAGTAACAGTGGAAATTATGTTGTAGCGGACGAGGCCTTCGACCGAGACAATCTGCCCGTAGAAGGGGTAAGCTGGTACGACGCGCTGGTATTCGCGAACAGGCTGAGCATAAGGGAAGGGTTCTCTCCGGCGTACCGAATAGGGAACAGCGCTAATCCGGACGATTGGGGCGCCGTGCCTACGGATTTCAGCCCTGAATGGGATGCGGTGCAAATAATGGCCGGAGCGAGCGGTTGGCGGCTGCCTACCGGAGAAGAATGGGAGTTCGCGGCAAAAGGCGGAATAAAATCGGCCGGATATACCGGTACCAAGAATGACAGGTATTTTCTCTGGTCCGGCGGAAATGTGGCCGGAGATGTCGCATGGCACGCGGCAAACTCCGGCGGCAGGACGCATGAGGTAGGAAAAAAGAAGGCCAACGAGCTTGGGCTCTACGACATGAGCGGAAATGTTCGGGAGTGGTGTCAGGACAGCTGGACCGGAATGTCCCGAACGGCGCCCGGAGGCAGTTGGTATAATCCAGTGGAGTTCGCTCGCCCAGCAGCATTTTTTTCCGATACTCCCTTCAGCAAGTACGCTAATTTTGGCCTCCGTCTAGCGCGCCCCTAGTTCCGCGTCGAAATATCGAGGCCGAGCGTCCGCCCTGGCCAAAAGCGTCGCGCCCTGGCCAAAAGCGTCGCGCTCTTGCCGGAGCGCGGCGCTCTTGCCGAGCGCGGCGCTCCGGCCCCATTCCAGCGTTGCAATCGCGCCATCCCTCAGTTTCGTAAAAAGCCCTATTGAAAATATCCGAAAAATGCTTTATTTTGTATGGCAGGCGCTCCAGGGCGCTATCGCACATTGGCAGGACTAGGAGGAATGCGTGGACATTCAGGTACAGGAGCTGATCGAGAAGATAAAACGGGACGGCATCGAATCCGCCGCCGAGGAAGCCGGCAAGATCAAGCGGGACGCGGAGGCCGAGGCCAGGCGCATAGTCGAGGCCGCCAAAAAAGAAGCCGAGCAGACCGTCGAGAACGCCAGGCGCGACGCCGACGCTATGGAAAAGGCGGCCCTTACCACGCTGGATCACGCCTCGCGCAACCTGCTTCTGGCTTTCAGGAGCGAGGTCCAGGGCCTGCTTAACCGGATCGTCCTTGAGCAGGTAAACGAGGACTTTGGCGACGAGGTCCTTAAAAAGGCGCTCCCCGATGCCATCGCCGCCTGGGATCCCGGCAAGCAAGGCTCAATCGAGGCGCTTTTAAGCGAGGATTCCCTTGCCAGGCTCCAGGCCTTTTTCGCGGCCAAGCTCGCCGAGCAGCTTAAAAAGGGCCTCGAGCTTCGCTCGGACCCGAACCTTTCCGCCGGCTTTAAAATCGCCAGCAAGGACGGCCTGGCCTACTACGACTTTTCCGCCGAGTCCGTCGCCGGAATGCTCGGCGCCTACCTTAGCCCTAAGCTCGCCGAAATTCTCAAGGCCGCCGCCAAGGCTCCGGCCAAAGCCGCGTAGGGGGAATGGTGACCGGCTATTATTTCTTCGTTCCCCAGCTTCATCACCTCGTTTACGGGCAGCAGCCGCCGGAATCGTCGCAGTCGCTTAGGCTAAAGGCCGCGCCGGTTCTGGGCAAAAAGGACGCGGCGCGCATGGACACGCTTGGGCTCGGCGCCCCAATCCCGGCGGCGCGGGACGAGGAAGCCGGCGACGAGGGGAAGGGAAAAAAGCGCGGGCGCAAGCCGCCCAAGGACTGCGCCTTTACCAAGGGCTGGCGCGAATGGGAGGAAAGCCTTCGCGCCTGCCTTGCAAGGGCGCGCGCCTCCAAGCTGGGAAGGGCTCTTCCCTACGAGGGCCGCGTTTTCCCCAAGGACGTGGCGCAGGCCGTGTCGCGGGCCATGGGCGCGGAAACGCCGCTCGAGGGCGAGCTTATCCTCGACAAGGCGCGCTGGGACGCGGTTTGCGCGCTTCAGGGCAGCGAGCTTTTCAACTACAAGACGATTTACGCCTATTTCATGAAGCTGCTTCTTTTGGAGCGGCAGGCTTCCTTTCAGGCGGAAACCGGGTTTTCGCAATACAAGGCGCTCTATAGCTCCATCCTGGAGCGCTGGGCAGCCTCATCCACGGGAGAATCTACATGATCGGGACAAAAGGTACGGTGATCGCCGTCAACGGAAACATGGTGAACGCGCGCTTCGACGGCGCCGTGTCCATGAACGAGGTCTGCTACGTCAAAGTCGCGGGGAAAAGCCTGAAGAGCGAGGTAATCCGCATTCGCGGCGAGGTTTGCCAGCTTCAGGTTTTTGAAATAACCCGGGGAATAGCCGTGGGCGACGAGGTGGAATTTTCCGGGGACATGCTCGCGGTGGAGCTTGGCCCCGGCCTTCTTGGCCAGGTTTACGACGGCCTTCAAAACCCGCTTCCCCAGCTTGCCCTGGAAACGGGCCACTTTTTGGAGCGCGGCGTTTACCTTCCGCCTCTTAACTCCGAAAAGGAATGGGAATTTACCCCCGCCGTGATGCCGGGCGACACGGTCGTGCGCGCCGACGCGCTGGGAACGGTGCCGGAAGGCGCCTTTGGGCACAG
>WRAL01000154.1 GCA_009780285.1 Treponema sp. | reverse complement strand
CTGAAAGGCAGGGTGCCAAAAAGCGCCGAGCCGACGCCGAAGGCCGTCATCGTGGCCGCCTGGGTTTCCGGCGAAAAGCTCCCGCCTGACATCGCAGCCGCGATTCCGGCCGCTCCCATTTCCTGAAGAACGGCGGCGCTCATTCGCTGCTGGCCGTGGTGAAGCACGGCGTGCGCGATCTCGTGGCCCATCACCACGGCGATTCCGGCCTCGTCCCGCGTAATCGGCAAAATGCCCGTGTAAAAGGCGATCTTCCCGCCCGGCATCGCCCAGGCGTTGACCGAATCGTCCTGGATAAGGGCGAAGCTCCAGTCGAAGCCATCAAGCCAGTCGGCGCGCCCCTGCGCATCCAGCCAGCGTTGCGCGGCGTCCGCAATGTTCCGGCCCACCCGCTCGATCGCAAGCGCCTCGGGAGTTCCGTAAACCACCGCGCTTTCGCTCAAAAGCTGAGCGTACTGCTCGGCGGCCATCGCGAAAAGCTGGCTGTTGGGAATTATCGCCATCGTGCGTCCGCCGGTAAGCGGATTGGTGGCGCAGGCGAAAAAGGCGATCGGGGCAAGCGCAAAAAAGATACAAATTTTTTTCATGCTTACAATATGGCGCGCGAGGCAAGGCTCGTCAACCGCGCCGGCCGGTCAGCCCAAAAACGACCACTCGCCGGCGGAAAAGCCGTAAAGGCCGGCCTTTCTTCCCAAGCCTTCGTAGCGTTCGAGAAAGGCCGGCCCGTGCCGGCCCATAACGCCGGGGGCAAGATGCAGGCCGCCGGGAACGCGCAGGCGCTCGATGGGGTTTGAGAAGAAGGCCATGTTTCCGATTTCCTCGACGCTCTCCGGAATGACAAGCGAGCTAAGGCGGTTGTTGGAAAAGGCGCCCTCCCCTATGGCGCGAAGGCCGTCCGGAAGCGCCAGCGCCTCGATCCGGTTCCAGGCGAAGGCCCAGTCGCCAACGGAAAGCGTTCCGGCCGGAAGGGAAATGCCCGAAAGCAAGTTGTCGCTGAAGGCCGCCTGGGAAACGGCGCGAAGGCCGTCCGGAAGATCCACGCGGACAAGGCAGTTGCGCGCGAAGGCGCCCTCGCCTATAAAGCCGACGCTTTGAGGCAGGGAAATTTCATGCAGGGAATTTCTTTCAAAGGCCCAGTCCTCGATTCGCCGGACGCCGTCCGGGATAGAAAGCGCGCTAAGCTGGTTTCCGGCGAAGGCGCCCTCCGCTATGGCGCTTATCCCCTGCGGGATCGCCACGGCCTTCAGCTTGTTCCAGGCAAAAGCCCAGGCGCCGATGTGCGTTACGCCGCCCGGAATGCCCACCGAGCTTAGCCTGTTCCATAAAAAAGCGCTCTTGCCAATGGCAGTAACGCTAAGCGGGATGACGGCCGCGCTAAGCTGCCTGTCAGCGAAAGCCCCTTCCGCAATAAAAGTGGCTCCATCGGCAATTATGCAACCGCAGCTTGCTTCCATGCAAAGCCCTCCCGTAATTCCGGCGCCGCTGTCAAGGCCCAACCGTATCAGGCCCCGATAACAAGATAACATGCTTTGCGGCGCAAGGCAAGTTTTGAGGAATTGAGGAAGAGGAATTTGCGGCCGTCGTTAGCCCCGCCTTGGCAGCCAGGCAAGCGCGCCAATTTTCCAGCGCAGGGCGTGCCAGCCGGCAGGATGACAGCCGCTAGGCTCGCAGCCCGAAATCGCGCGCGCCTTGATCACGGCCAGCGCGGCCGCGCCGAAGCTCAACGCCGGGGGAGCGGGCAGGCCGGAAGGGGCCGGGCCGTCCATCAGCGCGCAGCCAAGCGCGGTCGGCCGTATCGCCGTCGTGCCGGGAAAGCCGTCCCAAGGCAAAACATCGCCAAGATCAAGCGCAGGGCCGTAAACAAAAACCTGTTCCTCCGCGTCGGCCAGCGAAATTCCCGCCAAAACAGGGCCGCCGCACTCGAACTTTTTCCCGGGCGGCAGGCTTTGCCGCAGCGCGCGGGCCATCGCGCAAATATCCTCGCGGGAAGGCGCGCGATCGAGGGCGGCCAGCGGCGCGACCCAGGGAAAGTGCCAGGCGCCGGCCGCTCCGCCGGCGAAAAGCTCGCTGCTCCAGGCGCGCAGAAGCAGGCGCGCGTCGCGGTGGGGGACCAGCGCGAGAAATCGTCGCCCATGCTCTATTTTTACTGTTTTCATACTCTCCTTTTTACGATACTATATACAAACAAGGGGGGATTATGAAGTACAAGACCCGAGTATTGGTCGAGCGCTTTTCCGAGATTCTGGCGTCATGGCCGGGCGTTGAATGCGTTACCCTGAACGAGGCGGCGCTGCCGGACACGCTGGATCCGTACTACGCGCTTATTCTCGACGTGTTTTTTTCCGGGCCAATCCCTGAGGCCGACGAACGCTGCGAAGCCTTCGGCGCCGACGTCATTGCTTTCGAAAGCCAGGGCGTAAACGAAAAAGACCGCTTCCTAATCGGCGACATCCCCGTGCGCCTTGAATACAAGCAAACGGCGAAAATCGACGAGCTTGTGCTGATCGCCGACAGCGCGCCGGATTCGCTTTGGCTGATCAAGCATTCCGGGACTTACGGCTTTTACCGGCTGGCCAACGGGGAGATTCTTTTTTCGCGCTCCGGCTGGATGGACGGGATTCGCGGCCGCCTGGGAGCCCTGCCGGAGGTTTTCTGGAACGAGATGCGCATGGCGGCGCAGTCCAAGATGGAGCATTTCCTTTCGGACCTGGGCGCCGCGGCCTTTCAGGGCGACGAGTTCCACTGCCTTGTTTCCTCCGCCGGCTTTATCAAAACCGCCTGCCTCGCGCTCTTCTGCGTCAACCGCCGCTTCGAGCCTTCGCACCGCGCCTACTACAAGCAGGCGCTGGAGCTTCCAAGCCTGCCGGATCGCTTTTCGGCCCAGCTTGAAAACTTTTTTTCCGCCGGCCCGGGCGATTCCATGGACAGAAGATTCGGCATAGCCAAGCTTTTGGCGATGGGAATCGTTCGCCTTTAGGCAACCGGATCGAGGCATACCTTGCGCGCGCTTGCCCTCGCCCTGATTTTTTTATCGAGCCAGCAGGCTCATGTCCTTGCCCTTTCCGGAACAAGGCTGATGGCGATACCGGAGCATCTTTGGCCGCCGCCGCGCGAGATCGCCGACCTCCCGGCGCCAATCACGGCCGGGCCGCAGGAAATCCTTGCCTGGCCGGAGGAAGCCTGGCGCGACGCGCGCTTCGAGGTTTTCAGGTGGGATCGCTTCCCCTCGCTTTTGATCATCGACACGGCCTGTTACGAAACGCAGGATCTCATGCTCAAGCGAATCGCGTTCTACGTGGAAAAGTCCGGCTGGCGAGGCTCGCTCGCGCATGACGAGGAAATCGCCGACCTCCACGGCTGGAACGCGCACGACTACCGCGCCGGCGATCTTGCGAGCTTTTTCCAGTCGGCGCGCGATGGCGGCTTTCCCCTGGGCCGCGAGGAAATCGAGCTTGAAGGGCTTCTTTTGGACGAGGGCCTGATCTGGGAAACGGCGAAGGGGCTGCGCGGCGGCGATGGCGGGATCATCTCGATCTCGCGCGCGACCGCCCATGCCTTGCGCGAGCTTTTTATGGCCCATGAAGGCTTTCACAGCCTTTATTTTATTGACGCCGACTTTCGCGCTTTTACCGAGGAACGCTGGAACGCCTTTCCCGACGAGGGCAAAACGATGTTCCTCACCTTTCTTCGCGAGCAGAATTACGACGCCGACTATGATTTTATCGCGCAAAAGGAATTCGCTTCTTTTTTGCTGCAACAGCCGGCGGAATCCGCCGGCGCGTATTTCGGCCTAAGGGTGCCGCAAAGAATCGAAAGCGGCGATTGGCACCAGGCCAACGAGAGCGGCCGGGATTCCGACGGCTCCTTTCCGGCCTTCGCGGAAATGTTTTCGCTGGAGGCACAGGCCTTCTGCGATTTCGTCGGCGCGCTCTGGGGCTTCGCCGCCGGAAGGGTTTGGTAAGGCCATATCCGCCATGCTTACCGACGCGCACTGCCACCCGGCCGACCTTGCAGGCCTTTTTCCCGGCGCCGAGCACGAAAGGCGGCTTTTAGGCGCGATCTGCGCCGCCAGCGCGACCAGCCTCGAGGAATTCGCCTTTTGCGAAAGCCTTGCGCTCAGGGCCAAGGCCGAGGGCGCGCCGCCCATTCTGCCGGGCTTCGCCGCCCATCCGCAAATGCCGCTTCGCCGGCCCGGCTTTAACGCCGCGCGGAGCGTCGAAACGCTGGAGGAGCTTGCCGGCTCCGGGCGGCTGGCCCTAATCGGCGAAACCGGCTTCGACCTTTACGACACGGCCTTTCGGGAAACCGAGGCCGCGCAGGACGCGCTTTTCCGCGCGCATCTGGATGCGGCCCTTGCGCTTGGCCTGCCCTTGGTTATCCATCTTAGGCGCGCCATGCATAAAATTTTCGCGCATACCAAAGCCCTTTCAAAATGCCGCGCGGTGATTTTTCATGCCTGGCCGGGAACTTTGGGCGAAGGGCAGGCCCTTTTGAGGCGCGGGATCAACGCCTACTTTTCCTTCGGCGCCTCGGTCGTTCTGGGCCGAAAGGAATCGGCGCGCTCCTGCGCCCTTTTGCCGGCCGAAAGAATCCTCTCCGAAACCGACGCGCCCTTTATTCCGCCGCGCAAGGGGGAATTCTCGCGGCCGGCCGACTTGCCCGCCACGCTCAAGGCAATCGCCGCCCTGCGCGCCGTATCCGAAAAGGGCCTTGAAAGCCTGATAGAAAGCAACTTCCGCGCCGCGTTTTTAGGCGAGCCTTCATAGCCGGCCCCTGAATCCCGGCGCGAGGGCAAAAAAAAAGAGCCGCTTAGCGGCTCTTT
>WRAL01000153.1 GCA_009780285.1 Treponema sp. | reverse complement strand
CATGGCTGTATCGGATCAGATCGTAGCCCATGGGCGCAAGCCCTCGGCGCATCGCGTCAATGCAGTCGTCCGATCCCAGTACCAAAAGCAGCTTCACTGCGCCCCCACGTTCACCACGGAAAGATCGACTATCGTCCACACGTCGTCCCTTCTTTGCAGATAGTACGTGTAGTCTTTAATCTCGGTAAAATGTATGCCCCTAAAATACATTCGCACGACCACTTGCCCCGAGTCGCCGGAATGCTGGGTCCGCTGGATCGCGTAGTCGATGGGAACCAGGGCGATCCCTTCCGTCGTCGTGGGGCTGCGAAGCTGCTGCCGGAACTGATCCGCCATCAGCTGCCGGCCCTCGGCGCCTTCGTTCGCCCACCTTCTGCCGGCTATGGGGTCGCGCCTCAGCATTTCGTCGAGGTCCAGATACAGGAAGAACCTTTCCCACTGGTCAAGCATCCTCGCGCGTATCGTGTACTCGACCACTTCGTCCGGCGGAAGCCGCTCGCGCATAAGGACGGCGCCGGTCGCCACTTCCAGCGCGTAGGGAAGCCCGTCCGGCGCGCGCGCGACGGGGGCAAGCACGTTAAGGCCGATCCTTTCGGAGACAAGAACGCCCTCGAGCGAGCGCGTCGCCGGGGCCGACCAGGACACCGGCGCGCCGCCCAGGGGAGTGGCGAACTCCGGCCTGAAAAGCTCGGGGTGAACGAAGGCCCTCACGACGAAGGCGCCGGGCTCGTCCAGCCTCACGAAATCGCGCAGATCCTCGACAAAGGAAAAGGATTCGCCGGGCTCGATGGCCACGTCACGGAAAAAAACCTGCCGCGCCTGCGAGCGCCTGCGCACGAGGCTTTCCGCCGGCTCAAGAAGGCGGTTCGAAAGGCTGCGGACCTCGAAGTCCACCGAAAAGGCGCGATCCTCGGCCATTCGGAAGCGGTAGGTGAAAGGGCTGTTGTTGGCAATCGTAACCTGCACGAGAATAGGCTCGATTCCTACGTGATACACCTGCCTGTCGAAAAGGCGTACGCTGAAATCGATGCCCGGATTCGTGGCCGCGCTTTGCGCGGCCGCGCTTTGCGCGGAGGCCTGGGACAGGCCAAAGCCCGCCATCAGCGCGATCCCGCAAAGCATTCCGACGCAGGCTCTTAATCGTGATCTTTCCATTATTGTTCCTCGTACCTTCAATTATACGCGATTCGCGGCGCTTTTCCAGCCGCCGGCCGGGGCTACCAACGCGGCCCGGTTCTACTGTATAATCATCGGCGCATTGCCATGAATAACTTACACCTAACGGAACTTGCGAACAAAGTAAAGGGATCCCCGCAGGCGCGCCTCTGCGCCGATGCCATAGCGAAGGCCGAGGCCCATCTGGAGGTAGAGGGCTGCGAGGGCGCGCTGGGGGCGATGGTCCTCGCCGACGCTTTCAGGGCCAGGCCGGCGCTTTGCCTGGCCGTCGTCCCGCAGGAAAGCGACTGCGCCGAGCTTGCGATGGACCTCGCCGCCTCAGGCCTTCCCTCGACGCGCTTCCCCTGGTGGGGCGCCCTGCCCTACAGGGAGATTTCCCCCCTTTCGGCGGTCTTCGCCGACCGCGCGCGCGCCCTGGCCCGCGTCGCAGGCGGAAATCCCGGCGTCGTGATCGTCCCCCAGCGCGCCTTTCTCGCGCCCCTTCCGCCGCCGGAATACACCCGGAGCCTGCAGGCGACGATACGGCCCGGAACGGGCGCCGCGCCGGACGAGATCGCGCGCCTGCTGGCCTCGCTGGGCTACGAGCGCGCGCCTCGGGCGCAGGCGCGCGGGGAGTTCGCCCTGCGCGGCGAGGTGCTCGACATTTTCATGGATTCGCCTGAAGACGGCGAGTCGGAGGCCTACCGCGTCCTTTTCGACTTCGACAAAATCGAGTCGATAAGGCGCCTCGATCCCTTCGCGCAGGACGCCGCCTTCGCAAAGGAAAGCCTGCCCGCGCTGGCGCTTCCCCCCATGCGCGAGGTCGTCTGGAGCGACGAGCGCATCGAGGCGCTGGAAGCGAGCCTGCGCGCCGCCCCCGAATTTTCCGAGGAAGGCGCGCGGGAAATAATAGAAGAGCTTATCGCCAGGCGAACGATTCCCGGCGAGGAAATGCTTTACCCGCTGGCCTTCGCGAAAAGCGCGAGCCTGCTTGACTACCTCGGGCCGAATGACTCGGTCGCGCTGTTCGATCGCGAAAGGCTGGACAACGCGCAGGAAAGCATCGAGCGCGAGTACAAAAATTCCTACGCGCGCTCGCGCCGGGAAGAGGAGCGCGAGTACCCGCTTCCGGAGCGCCTGCTTTTCGGCATGGACGCGCTTTTGGCCGGCGCAAAGGCGCGAAGGGTTATTTCCTTTTTGACGATGAAAAGCGATCCCAAGCCGGGAATGGCGCGCGCGAGCGTTCGCTGCGATCCATCGCGCAGCTTTTTCGGCGAAGTCAATTATTTAAGGGACGAGTTCGCGGCGCTGCTTGGCGCCGGCTGGCAGATCGTCGTGGCCGCGGAGTCGGAAGCGCAGGCGCTGCGCATACGCGCGCTTCTGGCCGAGCACCCTGCCCTTTCCGTTATCGCCGCGCCCATCTCTTCAGGCTTTGCGCTTGAGGACGCGAGGCTGATGATTGTTCAGGAAAACGAGATCTTCGGCCGCCGCAAGCGCGCGCCGCGATCGCTAAAAAACGCTCGCTCAAGCCCTATCGACACCTTTATCGATCTTGCGCCGGGCGATTACGTCGTTCACGTAAACCACGGCATAGGGCTTTTCCAGGGAATCGAGCGAAAAAGCGCGATGGGCTACGAGCGCGACTACGTCAAGCTCGCCTATGCCGGCGAGGAAACGATCTTCGTGCCTGTGGAGCAGGTGGACCTCGTGCAGCGCTATGTGGGAAACCAGGGCGCCCCCCCCCGGCTCGACACGATAGGCTCGAGAATTTGGGAAAACAGGAAAGGAAAGGTAAGGCAGGCCGTCGAGGAGCTTGCGCAAAGGCTTATCGATCTGTACTCGAAGCGCAAAAGATCGCAGGGCTTCGCCTTTCCCGGCGACGGCGAATGGCAGACCATGTTCGAGGCGGCCTTCCCCTACGAGGAAACCGAGGACCAATTGCGCTGCGTGCAGGAAATAAAGCGCGACATGGAAAGCGGCTCGCCCATGGACCGGCTTGTATGCGGCGACGTGGGATTCGGCAAGACGGAAGTGGCGCTGCGCGCCTGCTTCAAGGCGATCATGGGAGGCAGGCAGGCCGTGTTCCTCGCGCCGACGACGATCCTCGCCGAGCAGCATTACGGCAATTTTCGCGAGCGTTTTTCGCGCTTTCCGGTTCGCATCGCCATGCTTTCGCGCTTCGTCGATCCCAAAACCACGCGGACGATCATCGAGCAGGTCAAAAAAGGCCACGTCGATTTATTGATAGGAACGCACAGGGTAATTCAAAAGGACATTAGCTTTAAAAACCTTGGCCTTATCGTTATCGACGAGGAACAGCGCTTCGGCGTTAAGGACAAGGAACGTTTAAAGGAAATGAAGACGAACGTGGATTGCCTTACCCTTTCCGCAACGCCAATTCCGCGCACCTTGCACATGAGCCTATTAAAAATCCGCGACATGAGCCTATTGACCACTCCCCCGGGGGGGAGAAGGCCAATAGAAACGTCGATAGAGGAATATTCGGACGAGCGCCTGATCTCGGCTATCAGGCGCGAGGCCGAAAGAGGCGGGCAGGTTTTCTTTTTGCACAATCGCATAGAAAGCCTTCGCGAAACCAGAATCAAAATCGAGAAGCTCGTGCCTGAAATGCTGGTGGAAACGGCGCACGGGCAAATGGATCCGCGCGACCTTGAGGAAGTGATGCGCCGCTTCGTAAACGGCGGCTTTCATGTTTTGGTGTCAACGACTATAATAGAAAATGGCATTGACATTCCAAACGTCAACACGATCATAATCGACCGCGCCGACAGTTACGGCGTTTCCCAGCTGTACCAATTGCGCGGACGCGTTGGCCGCTCGGATCGCGCCGCCTACGCCTATCTTTTATACCCCGGCGGCAAGGCGATAACCGAGCTTGCGATGAAGCGCCTGCAAGTGCTGTCCGACTTTACCGAGCTTGGAGCCGGCTTTAAGATAGCGATGAAGGACATGGAGATTCGCGGCGCCGGAAATCTTCTTGGCCGCGATCAGTCCGGCGACATGTATTCGGTGGGCTTCGACATGTACCTGCGCCTTTTGGACGACGCCGTGCGCCGTCTTGAAAATTCCGAGTACGAGGCGGAAACGGAAACGCTTTTGGACCTGGAATATTCCGGCTTCGTGCCGGACGGCTACGTCGACACGCCGCGCGAAAAGATGGAAGTCTACAAAATGATCGCCTCGGTGCGCGACAAGGACGAGCTGGAGCGCGTGTACTCGGAGCTTATCCGGCGCTTCGGGCCCCTGCCGGACGAGGCCGCCTCGCTTATGGCCCTGGCCGAAATCCGCATCATCTGCCGCGAGCTTGCCGTCTCCTCCCTGCGCGAGCGCGAGGGCGTGGTGCGCGCCGAGTTCGCCCGGGTCTCGCGCGTCAAGGTCGAGCGCCTCGTTCGCCTCATGCAGGAATCCGCCGGCAAGGTACGGCTCGACCCGAAAATGCCCAACGTGGTCCTCCTGCACTCAGGCGGCGTGGGCCTCAAGGAAAAAAGCGAGTTCCTGCGGGAAAAATTGGCGGCGCTTATCGCCTAGTGTTCCGGAATATTCAAATGAAACTCCGCAGGGCAAGCCCTGCGGTATCTTTTAACCTCTATGCTTTATTCTGGGCAGGAATAGTTAAAGCTGTTTTCCTTCTACAGTTTTTAGCAGTT
>WRAL01000152.1 GCA_009780285.1 Treponema sp. | reverse complement strand
GCGCCGGAAAAACGGGCCGAGCTGCGCTTCCAGTTCGCTTCCGGCTACTCCCTTTATGTGGGCATTTTTCGCCGACGCATGGGAAGGCGAGGCCCGCTCGAGCGCCGAGGCCGATCCTTTCTGGCGCGACCTTAACGACATTCCCTGGGATGAAATGTGGGAGGACGACCGTCATTGGCTTCCCCAGGCGTTGGCCGGAAAGAAGCTTCGCGGCTGTTATGTCTTTGACGGGGACAAAATGCTTTCGCAGGAAACGGCCGAGGTTGTGGGCTTTGATTAGCGCGAAGCCGGCGCGATAATGCGGGGAAGTCGGCAGATTACAACAGCAAGCGCAACGCCTAGCTTGCCTGCTCGCGCCTGTCGCGCTGAAGCGCTCCGTCGCTTCCCGTTGCTGCCTTGTCATATCTATTTGTTTCCTTTCCATGCGGCGCGTCGCTCCTGCCTTGATTGTATTCGGAGGGTACATATCCCGCCATTCATGGCGAGGTTGTTGATTGTACCGCCTTTGCTATCGAATGTTTTAGGTCTTATGCCTACGGTTATGTATTATCAAACATGTGGTTGTATATTACGAAAAAAACAATTTTTTGCTGAAAGGCGCTTGACAATGTTGGGAACCTACGATACAATCTTATATATAACACGAGTGTCGCAAGATTGATTTCTTCGCGGCCATGTGGCAATTTTATGAAGATACCTTATACACACACAAGGAGAACAATTATGAATCCCTTCGATTCCCAGCGCGAACTATCGACGCTCGCGCGCTGCATGTCCATGCTGGCCCCGCACAAAGGCAAAATCGTATTTGCGATTTTCCTTTCATTGCTTGCTTCGGTCTTCGCCATCGCGTCGGGATATATGTTGCGTATTTTGGTAGACTTTGTGTTGGTACCACAAAGAATTGCCTGACTTTTGCCGGCGCAGATTATTTTTGTGGCATTGGTTATGGCGGATTCGCTTCTTGGAATATCATTGACAAAAATCTTGGGCATATAAGCAGACTGGCGAAGGATAAGCTGCGCAGCGATATGTTCAAGCGCTTGCTTAAGGCCGATTACGTAAAGCTGCGAGCGACAAACGCTCCTGATATAATCACCACGATGAATCATAGCGTGGATAGCCTTGAAGGTATTTTGTCATCAGGCCTACCGCTGGCCTTTACTTCGATTTTAACTATTGCTGGGACATTGGCCGTAATGTTTATCGTTGATTGGCGGCTGACGCTTTTGTCCCTTCCTGTATATCCTTTTTTGCTACTATTAAGCGGCGCGATGAGCCGGAAGGTTGGCGCCGCCTACGGAAACGCGTAGGCCATTCAGGCCAGCGTTACCGAGGACGTAAGCGAAAGCATCAAGTGCATGGAAAATGTTCGCGCGTATTCACTGTTTGATTTTTTGCAAAAACGCTTCGATGCCAACAGAGGCAAACTCCACGAAGCGCAGTTGCGCATATCCGTGCTAAGCGACATGATGAATAGGATGATCTGGATGCTCATAATGGTTCCATACCAGGCCATTTTGTACGGTGTTGGCGGTTTTTGGCTTATTCAGGGCGGCGCGCCGACTATTGGCACCTTGCTTGTCTTTGCCAATTTTACTAACTTTTTGATACAGCTGGTAATGCGGCTGACAGGAATTAACGCTAACTTGGCCGAGGCGGAAGCCGCCTTTAAGCGCATTGACAAATTTTTCGAGCTGCCGGAAAAAAAGGAAATTTCATTCCAGCCAACCGAAAGCAATTCCGTCCTTGCCGCGCTTAAAGGAATCAGCTTTGGATACCCGGAACAGGACAAAAAAGTTTTTTGCGATCTAAGCCATGATTTCCAGGCGGCTTCCACAACCTTGCTTTGGGGACCAAGCGGCTGCGGAAAAAGCACCTTGCTAAAGGTCCTGTACGGCCATCTTGAAGCCGAGGGAACGCTTTGCCGAAAGGATTGCAGGTGGGGCATTCTTCCCCAGGCGCCTAATCTTTTCAACATTACCTTGCGCGAAAATTTTCGCCTTGCAAAGCCTGGAATTGACGACAAAGAAATTAATACGTTTCTTAACAAAGTTGGCATGTTGGAAGACGTTATGGCGAAGGGCCAGGGCTTGGATTTAAAAATAGAAAGCGCGGAGAATATGTTTTCCGGCGGCCAACACAGGCGTCTTTGCATAGCGGTTTTTCTGGCCGCCGATTTCGACGCGCTTCTTTTCGACGAGCCGACGGCATCCTTGGACGCCGAAAAAATCAGGCTTGTTGCAGGCATACTTGCCGAGCTGGAACGCGGAAAGAACAAGAGCATCATTATTGCGACTCACGAGGAAAGCCTTAGGGAAATTGCCGTCAATGTTATGATGCTGGATACAGGCTCCGCAGACTAAGGCCTTTAATCTTTTCGATAAATCCATTGTGCGTCAAAGCCATGATGCGCAATGGATGATGCACAGTCAAGATTCATCATGACGTAATTGCCGGCATTATTGCTCAAGATCCCCCAAGGCGCGCGCGATGTATAATGCTGGGCGACGTGGTGCCAATTATGCATTACGTGTTGTGAAACCATTCGGCAACAAACTAAGTTAAAAGTTGGTAGAATAGCTAAAGTGATTATTTGTCGCTGACGAGAATTTTGGGTCGTTATTGAATTTGCTATGATAGCCACTAACGATTTTATACCATCCTTGTATTGGGAAGTTTAAATCATCATTATAAGTGTCCACATAGTATCCAAATTTGCCGTACCCTTCCTTTACTATTGTTTGAGTTAAATCGATAGGCTCCGCGACATATACATAATAACAATAGTAATAATTGGTATGTATTTTTGAATAACGATCAGGTTCTCTTAATAACGGACTGTCAGAGGACGGAAATGTCCTATCGAAACAAAACATCAGTTGTACTGCAGGAAATCCATCTGGGAAAGAAAACGGCTTGTACAATCCATCAGTTGCCATATCCTTTCCAAGTGTTATTCCGTTTGCCGTTTGAGTAATCTCAACCCAAAACCTGTTCTGTGATATACTTACTTTAGGGGTTTCCCATCCGTCATATTGCTCAATATATGAAGGGGAATTAAGCCTAACGACAACGGATGTAAATGGTTTTGGTATAGACTCTCCCGGATATGGCGTATGCTCATTAAAGATTTCACCTTCCAATATAAACGACGTATCGCCTAAGAAGAAGCTTTTCGTGTAGTAAGTGGATCTTGAAGGATTATCCTCTGAACATGAAAGCGCAAAAAAACAAATAGAAAGCGCGAGAAAAATTGATGTTTTCCTCATGTCAATATTTCCTTTCCACAGTGGCAACGCGAAACAAACAACGGCATTCCTCATCCCTCATGGTTATAACCATAATCCATCCAGGCGTTCGTGTCAAGCCGCCGCGTTGACGTCGCCGTTTCCGCTTTGAACGACGCTTGCGAATTCTGGCCGCGCGGGGTATAATGGTGATGAAAAGGGGGCGCTTTAATGATAAAGGTCGCGATAATCGGCACGGGAAACGTGGCGCGGATGCATATAGACGCGTACAGGGCCTTTCCCCAGCGCTGCAGGATCACGCATCTTGTGGACATCGCGAGCGAAAAGGCCGAGGCCCTGAACAAGAGCCTGGGACTGGGCGCGAAGGTGGGCGCCTCCCACGGGGAAATTCTCGGCGAGGATTTCGATCTGGCAAGCGTCTGTGGCCCGCCTTTTTCCCATGCCAAAATTGCCGCCGATCTTTTGCGCGCGGGCAAAAACGCGCTTGTCGAAAAGCCTATGGCGGTTTCGCTTCAGGAATGCGACGAGATGATCGCGGCGCAAAAGGCCGGCGGAAAAATGCTTTCCGTGATCGCGCAGAACCGTTTCCGCGAGCCTATTGCGGCGCTGAAAAAAGTCCTTGATTCCGGGCTTATCGGCAAGATTGTCCACGCGCAAATTGACTCGCTTTGGTGGCGCGGGCATTCGTACTACGATTTGTGGTGGCGCGGAACTTGGGAAAAGGAAGGCGGCGGCTGCACGCTAAACCACGCTGTTCACCACATAGACATGCTTTGTTGGATGCTTGGAATGCCGGCCTCCGTAGTCGCGATGCTCGGCAACGCGGCCCACGACAACGCCGAGGTTGAGGACATTTCAATCGCGGCGCTGCGCTACGAGGGCGGCGAAGGATCGCTTTGTTCAAAGGGCGCGCTTGCGCAGCTTACCAGTTCCGTCGTCCATCACGGGCAGGAACAACAGCTTGTGTTTCAGGGCGAAAAGGCCCGCGTTTCGGCGCCTTGGAAAGCGGTCGCGCAAATCGCGCAAAAAAACGGCTTTCCCGCAGAGGCGCGCGACGAGGCACTGGAAAAAAAACTTAACGATATTTTCGCCGGCTTCGGCGCGCTTCCCCACGAGCTTCACGCCGGGCAAATAGACGACGCGCTTAGGGCCATCGAAATGGGATGCGCGCCTGCGATAACGGCCCAGGACGGCAGGAACGCAATAGAATTGATCACGGCCATTTACAAGGCCGGTGCGGAAGGCCGTCATGTAAGCCTTCCAATCGCCGCCGACGATCCCTTTTATACCGTCGAAGGCTTTTTAAGCCAGGTTCCGCGCTTTTACAAAAAAACCGCGTCGGTGCAGGACTTAGGCGCAGGCGAGGGAATTTCCCTGGGCACTATATAAGGAGGATACAATGATAGAAAAAATGTTTGACATGATTCGCGAGGCAAAATATGCGGTGGCCCTTACTGGTGCCGGCGCAAGCACGCTTTCCGGCATTCCCGATTTTCGCGGAAAGGACGGCCTTTATTCGAAAGTCGACGCGGAAAAGATTTTTGACATAGAATGGTTCAAAAGGGATCCGTCGATTTACTAT
>WRAL01000151.1 GCA_009780285.1 Treponema sp. | reverse complement strand
CATCCATGCCGGGATCGCGCCGCAGGAAGGATCCCGACGCGGTTTCGCGCCGCCGCCGCCGGAATCCCTTACGCGGAACGAGACGTCCATCCAACAGCCGCCGGGCAAAGCGGAACGCCGCCTTGCCCATGCGCGCCTGAATGGACGTTTCGAACCGTCCCACGCGTCAACGAAGGGTTTTTTTCAAAGAACTTCGCTCTTCCCTAGCCTATGTCGGCCCCGGAGAGACTCGCCGGCGCCCGCGAAAAGCATGGCGACGGCCACGGGGGAAAGACAGGCGCCTGACGGCCCGGTGCCCTCCCCCATAGCTACATAATAATGCGTCGCCGAAAAAAATGCAAGCCCCGTTACTGCAGAATCTGCAGAACCGCCGAGCCCCTCTGGTTAGCCTGGGCAAGCATCGCCATGCCGGCCTGGGTAAGGATCTGGTTGCGAACGTAGCTGACCATCTGGCTGGCCATGTTGGTGTCCCTGATCCTCGACTCGGACGCCTGAAGGTTCTCGGCGCCGACGTCGATGCTGCGCACCGCGTGCTCAAGCCTGTTCTGGTAGGCGCCAAGGTCGGCCCTCTGCTTGTTGACGATCATCAGCGCGGCGTCCATGGTGGCGATCGTGCGGTTGGCGTCGTCGCCGCTTTCGAGGCTCACGAAGGAGTTGTCCCCGGGGTTGCGCACGCCAAGGCCGGCGGCGGTCATCGTGCCGATGAAGAGCTGAATCCTCTGATCGACGTTCGCGCCTATGTGCAGCCACATGGAGGCGGTGGGGGTGTTCTCGCCCACTGACCTCGCGAAGCGCCCGGTGAGCATGTTCATGCCGTTGAACTGGGCATGGCTCGCGATGCGGTCAATCTCGGCCACGAGCTGGGACACTTCCACCTGGATGTACATCCGGTCCTCCTCGGTGTAGATGCCGTTGGCGGCCTGCACCGAAAGCTCGCGTATGCGCTGAAGAACGTCCGTCGTCCCCTGAAGGTAGCCCTCGGCGGTCTGGATGAAGGAAATGCCGTTGGACGCGTTGGCCGAGGCCTGGTTAAGGCCCCTGATCTGCGCGCGCATTTTTTCCGACACCGCAAGCCCCGAGGCGTCGTCGCCCGCGCGGTTGATCCGCATGCCGGAGCTAAGCCTTTCCATGTCCTTGTTGATGTTAGTCTGGGTGACCTTGAGCGACCTGTCCGCAAACATAGCGCTCAGGTTGTGGTTAATGATCATACTTGATCCTCCTTGATAGCGTGCGGAGGCATCCTTGCCTCCGTTTGATTGGCCCTCGCCGCGCGGCCACCGCGGAATCGCCGCGCGGCTATAAGCCTCTCCCATCTTTTATCGGCGTCCGGGCCTCGGAACTTTAGCGCTTTTTTCGCGAAATTCGCGGGATGGAGCCGCGAGGGGCCATTTATCGCCGCGGGCCTTGAATTTTTAGCGCGGGGCGGACATAATTGTATATAAGCGGCGTCTACGGGCCGGGGAAAGCCGGCCGGGAGGAAGGGCGCGAAAGGAGCCGTGCCGTGAACGAAAAACTAAATCTGGCGATTTCGCATTTCACCAAGGGCGCTTTCATCACCGTGGAAGGAAGGCAAAAGGCGGATAGCTTTTTCATCGTCCAGAGCGGCAGCGTAAAGCTGTCGCACGAGGCCTTGATCAGGGACGACTGCGCCCAGACGCTCGGGCGCGGCGATTTTCTGGGCGTAGTTTCCGCGATGGCGGCGCTGAGCCAGATCGAGACCTCGCTCGCCGTCACGGACGCGGCGCTGGTGGTCGTGCCGTCCCGCCAGCTTGAAGCCCTGATCCGGAACAACGGCGAGTTCGCGACGAAAATCCTTACGCAGCTTTCGGCGCGGCTGCGCTTCCTCGACGACGAGTTCGCCAGGCTGGCCCTTAAGGATTCGGCGAAGGAGGCCGACGACGGCCCGGCGCGGCTTTTCGAGGTGGCCGAGTACTGCGTGCGGGAACGGCGCTACGACGAGGCCTTTTACGCCTACTCGCAGTACCTGCGCCGCTATCCGCGGGGGCCCCGCGCGTCCCTGGCGCGGGACGGCCTTAAGGCGCTGGAAAGCCGCGCGGACGACCTCATGGCCCGGCGCGAAAAGGACGAGCTTATCCGCGAGTACCGCAAGGGGGAGATGGTTTTCGCCGAGGGCGAGCCGGGCGACGAGCTTTTCGTCCTTCACTCCGGATCCGTGCGCCTGAGCAAGATCATAGACGACAGGGAGATTTTCCTTGGCGCGGTAAAGCCCGGCGATATTTTCGGCGAGATGGCCATCCTGAACGACAGGCCAAGGGCCGCCAGCGCCCTGGCAAGCGAGGATTCAAAGCTGATGGCGGTTAAAAAGACGAACATGGACTTCCTTATCCAGACTCAGCCGCAGCTTATCGCGAAGCTGATCTCCCTGATCGCCACGAGAATCTGGTCGGCCTACAAGCAGATGCGCCTTAGCCAGATAGCCGATCCGCTCGGCAGGGTTTACGGCGCCCTGCTTATCCAGCTTGAAAAAAGCCACGTCGGCTTTGACAGCACGGCCTCGCATGTTTTCTCGGCGAGCTGGGAGGACGTGGTCAAGACGCTGGGCTTCAGCGAGAAAAAGGGCTACATAATCCTGGGCGAGATCGCCAAGGATTCCAACCTAAGAATCGACAGGGGCGTGATAGAGGCGTTTTCGGTGAAGGAGCTCGTGGGCACCTGCCGAATTCACGAAAAGATAGACGCGCGCAAGAGGGGCCAGCTGGAAGCGCCGAATAGGGGCCGCGGCTAGTCGGCCTTTTTCACGGCCCTGTAGGCGCCCAGGTAATCGAAGAACGACGCCACGGAAAAAACGACCGAGATCGCGAAAGTAGCGACGGCCGCGATCCTGAAGGCCGGCGCCAGGGCCGAAAGCGCCGCGACGTCCAGGCGAACGAGGCTTGAGTGGACGAGGGCCGCCGAGCAGGCCGTGATGTAGGCCACGGTTTTCGCCTTGCCGCTAAGGCGCGCCCCCATCGTCACGCCCTTTCGCAGCATGAGGTTCCGCAAAAACAGGATCCCGAACTCGCGGTACACGACGACGAGGAAAAGCGCCGCCGGCAGAATCCCGTCCAGAACGAAGCAGAGGAAAAAAGTAAGCTGCGCCAGCGTGTCGGCGAAAGGATCGAAAAGCCTGCCAAAATCGCTGGTCTCGCCCAGCCTGCGCGCCGCCATGCCGTCCAGCCCGTCGGAAATTTCCGCCACGAGAAAGATCAGCCAAAGCAGGGCGACAACCCATACCTCGCCGCCGGAGACCCAGGGCAGAAAGTACAGGACAAAAAAAGTCGGGGCAAGGATAACCCGAAGAAGCGTGATTTTATTGGCCAAGCTCATGGGCCAAGTCTGTGGGATTGGCAGCGAAAAGTCAAGCGGGATTTAGGCGAGCCCTGCCAAAGAAGGACGGCAAGGCTCGCCTGAGGCTTTAGGCCTGAGGCCTAAAGCTCTATCACGACGCGGCCGTCCAGCGCGGGCGAAATGTTCCCGCCGGTAAGGCTCATGAACTCGATCAAGGCGGTGGAAACAAGCTGGGACGTGTCGAAAATCTCGGTGGCCCAGGCCATCATGGAATAGCCGTCGCCGCCGCGCATGACGAAGTCGTTCGTGGAAAAGCGGTAGATCCTGTCGGGATCGATGGGCGCCCCGCCTATGGTCAGCGCGGTTATGCCGCCGGAGGCGCCGCGGGCGTAGCGCACGTCCGAGGAAAACTGCGGAAAGGCGCCGTTGCCCAGCGGAATGGTCGCCACGAAATCGAACATCTCGATAAGCCGCGCGCCGGTTATCGAGGCGATCATCACGTAGTTTTCGAAGGGCAGCACCGTAAGAATGTCCTCGCGGGTTATGGCCCCGCTTTGCAGGGGGGCGCGTATGCCGCCGCCGTTGGTGAAGACAAAATCCACGCTCTGGTTAAGCTCGTCGCGTATCCACCAGGCTATGCCGTCGTTGATGATATTTCCCAGCGCCGTTTCCTCGTACCTGACGCGGGACTGCGGAAAGTCGCCTGATGCCTGGCCGACAACTTCCTTGAGCGAGGCGTCGGCTATCTCCCGGAAGGGCGCCAGCATGGCCGCGACGGCGGGATCCGGCGCGAGGCCCGTCACCGGCAGGGTTACCCAGTCGAAGCCGACTATCGCGCCGTCCACGATCGAGATGTCCGCGCGCCCTACCCACCTGCCGCGATCCCCGGCCGAAACGACCGGAGCGCTCGCGCCGGAAACGTTCTCGACGAAAAGCGGCTCGGGGAACAGCGTGTGGTGATGGCCGTCGATCACCAGGTCGATTCCCGGCACCGCCGCGGCGAGATCCACCGAGGAAATATGCTCGGCGGTCTCGCTCCTGTCCCCCATGTGCACAAGCGCGATCACGATGTCCACGCGCTCCCTGTTTCTCAGCGTGTCCACCATTCTTTTCGCGGCCTCGATCTCGTCGGTGAAATCAAGGCTGGCGGTGAAGGAATTGGCCGCCAGCACCGTGCTCCGCGCCGTGGTGATGCCGAAAACGCCGACGCGGAAGCCCTCGTAGTTTTTGACGACGTAGGGCTGGGCGAGCAGGTTTCTTCCGTCCATGGTGTTGGCCGAAAGGAAGGGGAAGCGGGCCATCGCCATTTGGGTTTCCAGGAGCGCCCTGCCCCGGTCGAACTCGTGGTTTCCCAGGGTCATCGCGTCGTAGCCGATCATATTGAAGGCGAGGATGTCCGGCTCCGCGCCGAACATGTTGGAAATTGGCTGGCCGGCGTTCATGTCGCCGGCATCCAGCACCAGCACGTTCCCGTGCCGCTCCCTTACCTGGCCGACGAGCGTGGCGATCTCCGCGATTCCGCCCTGCCCGTTCACGGGCACGATGGCTCCGTGGT